>JANXDC010000011.1 GCA_025059945.1 Bacteroidota bacterium | reverse complement strand
CTCGGCGGAGTTGATCCGGTAGCCTGTGGAGAGGCGGTTTTGCCGGATGCCGAGCTCGCGGTTGATGCGGAAAAGCGAGTTGAGCGCACCCAGGGACTGCGAATCCGAATTGATGCGGGTCAGATCGCCGAACGGCATGGCAGTGCTCCTTCTGTTGCCTGTTCCGTCTTGGGTTCCCAGGCAGGTTATCGGCGATCTCAAAACGATACTTAAGCCCCCGGCCGACCTGCTTGTTTTTCGCAACGCCGGTGGCGTATTTCGCACGAAACCCTTTACCAACCGGAGCGCGGGATGGCGCTTTGGACAGAGCTGGAGCCGTTTCCTGAGCCGCCGATCGTGCGCACCCGCTATCCGGTGATCTTCTTGCACGGCCTCGGCACGGCCGCGCTCATGGTCCGGCGCGGCATGTTCTATCAGATCGCCATGTATCTACGCCAGCACCTGATCTGGGCCTTCTGCCCCAACGTGACTCCTTATGGCAGGATAGAGCAGCGGGCGGCCGAATGGAAGACGCGCATCGAGCGCATCTTGGCGCTTACGGGCGCCGAACGGGCAAACCTCATCGCCCACAGCATGGGGGGCCTGGACGGCCGCTATCTCATCAGCAAGCTGGGCATGGGCCCACAGGTGGCCACCCTCACCACGATCGCCACCCCGCATCGGGGCACGAGCCTAGCCGAGTACGCTTTGGAACAACCGAAGCCGTTTCAAAAAGCCCTCGTAGCCCTGTACAACTGGGTGGGCTCGAAGCTGTATCGCCATAACAGGGGGGAGGTTTTGGCCGCTATCGGAGAGCTCACCCGGGAATTCGTACAGAACGTCTTCAACCCCGAGGTGCCCGATCGACCCGAGGTGCGCTACTTTTCCTTTGCCGGCGCGGCGGGCAAGGGCACCGATACGCCCATCAGCCCCTTTCTGCTCTGGTTCAACGGGCTCATCTACGAACGCGAGGGCCTAAACGACGGCATGGTCTCGGTCGCATCCAGCCGCTGGGGGGATTTTCAGGGCGTTCTGCCGGCCGATCACGCCCAACAGCTCGGCATAAGGCTGGGGACCCAGGAACGATTCGATCCGTATGGCTTTTACTTGGATTGGGTGCGCAAACTAGCCGAAATGGGCTACTAGCAGCCGCAGCGATCACCATGCATGCCATGAGCCCCCTCGAAGAGGCCCTTCGGCGGTGCATCCACTGCGGGATGTGCCTGCCCAGCTGCCCCACGTACGAGATAAGTCAGCGCGAGGAACACTCCCCTCGGGGACGGATTCAACTTTTTCGCTCCTTCTGGGAAGGGGAGCTAGAGCTCTCTCCGCTGATCGCGGAGTCCTTCGCCTACTGCCTGGGCTGTTACGCCTGCAAGACGGCCTGTCCGGCCGGCGTGCGCTACGAATACATCTTCGAGGCGGCCCGCGACGAGCTCGAGGCGCGCTATCCGAATCGGCTCAAGCGGCTTCTTTTGCGCGCCCTTTTCGCGCACCTGAGCTTGCTCCGACTGCTTGCGCTCACGCTGCGCTGGACCGAACAAATAGGGCTGCGCCGCTGGGCCTTGCAGAGCGGATGGTTCGCGCGGCTCTTTCCGCGCCTGGCGCGCCTAGAGCCTTTTGCCCCCCCGATTTCCAGGCGTTTTTCGCGATCGCTCATCCGACCCCTAGAACGGCCCGCTTCGCCTCCTAGGGCCCGGGTGCGGTTTTTGTTGGGATGCGTGATGGATGTGGCCTTCGCCGAGACCAACCGCTCCAGCGTGGATCTGCTGTTGGCCTCTGGGGCCGAGGTGCACACGCCCCTCAATCAGGGCTGTTGCGGAGCGCTGCACGCGCACAACGGCGATCTGCGCACCGCCCGTCGCCTGGCCCAGCGCCTGATCGCTGCACTCGGAGGCCCGGATGCCGAGGCCGTGATTACGAACTCCGCCGGCTGTGGCGCCTTCATGAAAAGCTACGGTGCGCTGCTAGCCGATGATCCGCAGTGGGCAGCCCGGGCGCGGGCCTTCAGCGATCGGGTTCGAGACCTGAGCGAATGGCTCCTGGAGGCGGGTCTCCCGGTTCCGTTGCGCGCACTTCCGGTTCGGGCTACCTATCACGACGCCTGCCACCATGTGCACGCGCAGGGCATCGCCCGCCAACCCCGGACTCTACTCGGCCGCATACCGGAACTAGAGCTAGTGCCCCTGGAAGAGTCGAGCTGGTGCTGCGGAAGCGCTGGAATCTACAGCCTCCTACGGCCGCAGGATGCGGCCCAGCTGCTGGAGCGCAAGCTCGAGCGGCTGCGCCGTACAGGGGCCCAGTGGGTCATCACAGGCAACCCCGGCTGCGTCCTGCAGCTGCGCGCCGGCATCCAAGAGGCAGGTCTGAACATGGCGGTACACCACTACGCGGACGTGCTCCGATGGGCGCTACCGGAGGCATGACGCTGCGCGCCGAGGCGCTGGCCAAGCGCTATCGTAAGCGCTGGGTCGTACAGGAGGTCTCGCTTTCGGTCCGGCAGGGTGAGATCGTGGGGCTGCTCGGCCCCAACGGAGCTGGCAAAACAACCACCTTTTACATGATCGTGGGGCTTGTGCGCCCCGACAGGGGCCGGATTTTCCTGGACGATCGCGATCTGACGCGGCTGCCCATGCACCAAAGGGCGCGCATGGGAATCGGCTACCTGCCCCAGGAGGCCTCCGTGTTTCGATACCTTACGGTGGAAGAGAACCTGGAGGCCGTGCTCGAATTTCAACCCTTGAGCCGACAGGCACGCCGACAAAGGGTTGAGCAGCTCTTAGAGGAGTTCGGGCTCATGCGCGTTCGACGCACCAAGGGGTACGCCCTTTCCGGAGGGGAGCGGCGGCGAACCGAAATCGCCCGGGCTCTGGCCGTAGATCCCAAGTTCATCTTGCTCGACGAGCCCTTTGCCGGAGTCGATCCGATCGCGGTGGAGGATCTGCAGCGCATCGTGGCCGAGCTCAAACGCCGCGGCATCGGGGTGTTGATCACGGATCACAACGTGCACGAGACGCTAGCTATCACGGACCGAGCCTATCTTCTTTTCGAGGGCCGGATCCTGAAGGAGGGCACCTCGCAGTTTCTGGCCAACGACCCCGAGGCGCGCCGGCTGTATCTGGGCGAACGGTTTCGCCTGGAGCGCTACGCGGAATGAGGTCCACAGAGAGCCTGGCGAAAATACGCCACCGTGCGTTGAATCCCCTCCTCCAGCGAAACCTGAGGCTCCCAGCCGAGGCGCCTGTGGATTTTGGCGAAATCCAATACGCTGCGGCGCTGCTCACCGGACCTCGGAGGACCGTGTAGCTCAGGCACATCTGCGCCCACGGCCTGGCGGATGAGCCGAAAGAGCGTCAGCACGTCCGTCTCGCGTCCCGTGCCCACGTTGAAAACCTCGGGCTCCGGGCAAGCTAGCGCCAACAGGTTAGCCCGCACCACATCGCCTACGTAGACGAAGTCACGCGTCTGCAGCCCATCGCCGTAGATGAGGGGCTGCTGCCTGAGCAGCATGCGCTCGGTGAAGATGGCCACCACCCCGGCCTCTCCATGGGGGTTCTGCCGCGGCCCATAGACGTTGGCATAACGCAGCGCTACATACGGGATGCCATACTGCACGTAGTAGTAGTGCAGATACTTTTCGGCCGCCAACTTGCTCACCCCGTATGGGGAGACTGGCTGCACGGGATGCTCTTCATCTTGCGGGGCGTATACGGGCTCCCCGTAGATCGCTCCGCCCGTGGAGGCGAAGATCACCTTGCGCAACCCGTTTCGGCGGCCCGCCTCCAGCAAACGCAGGGTGCCGAGCACGTTTACGTCCGCATCAAACAGAGGGTCGGCCACGGAACGGCGCACGTCCATCTGGGCGGCGTGATGACAGAGCACCTCGAAGCGATGTTCCCCCCACAGGCGTTCGATCTCCGGAGAGCGGATGTCCAGCACGTGCAGGGAAACGCCACGGGGTACGTGCTCAGCGCGGCCCGAGGAGAGGTCATCAACTACGTGCACCTCGTGTCCGGCCTGCTGAAAGGCCGCCGCGACGTGGGATCCGATAAAGCCGGCCCCGCCGGTGACCAAGATCTTCACGGCCCGCTCCGTCTTAGAGCAGCTCCACGGCTAAGGCGCTCGCCCCGCCGCCGCCGTTGCAGATGCCCGCTACGCCGCGGCGCCCCCCATGGATGCGCAGCGCGTGCAGCAGGGTCACCAAAATGCGGGCTCCGGAGCAGCCCACCGGATGTCCTAAGGCCACAGCCCCGCCATGTACGTTCAGCTTCTCCGACGAGATACCCAGCTGTCGGGAGTCGGCGATCGCCACCACAGCAAAGGCTTCGTTGATCTCAAAGAGGTCCACGTCCGAGACGGTCCAGCCAGCCTTGCGCAGGACTTTCGAGATCGCGTCCACCGGCGCCAGGGTAAACCACAAAGGTTCCCGTTCCGCGTCGGCCTGAGCCACAACGCGGGCCATAGGGTTAAGACCCAGGGCGCGCGCCTTCTCGGCGCTCATAAGCACCAAGGCGGCCGCCCCGTCGTTGATTTTCGAGGCGTTGGCGGCCGTAACGGTGCCGTTTTCCTCGAAGGCGGGCTTAAGCTGCGGGATTTTGTCGAAATTCACGCGTCGAAGCTCTTCGTCCTCCCGAAACCGAAGCGGCTCGCCCCTGGGCTGCGGGACCTCAACGGTTACCAGCTCTTCTTCAAACCATCCCTCGCGATGGGCCCGAAGGGCGCGTTCGTATGACCGCACGGCGTAGGCGTCCTGCTCCTGGCGGCTGATCCCCAAGGTGCGCGCGCACAGTTCAGCCGCGTTGCCCATGTGGCAGCCCTCGTAGGCGTCCTCTAACCCATCGTGCAGAAGCCCATCGACGAGCTGCGCATGCCCTAGCCTGTAGCCCCGACGCGCGCCCAGAACGTAGTAGGGCACGTTGGACATGGACTCAAAGCCGCCTGCGACCACCACGTCGGCATCACCGGCCTGGATGGCGTGCACGCCCAGCTGCACGGCCTTAAGCCCAGAGGCGCAGACCTTGTTGATCGTAGTGCAGGGGACCCCGACGGGCAGCCCAGCTTTGAGCGCGGCCTGACGAGCCGGAGCCTGCCGCTCGCCGGCCTGGTAAACGTTGCCCAGCAGCACCTCGTCGACCTGCTCTGGCGCAATACCAGCCCGCAAAACGGCCTCCCGAACCGCTATGGCACCTAACTCCGGACCCGAAAGCGGCGCCAAAGCACCCTGAAAGGACCCTATGCCCGTTCGAACCGCGCTCGCGATCACCACCTCGCGCATGCTCTTGACCCTTCTTGCTCGAGAAACGGCGCTAAAATACACGCGCCGCTTCGCACAAGGCCAATCCAACCGCGGCAAGAAAGGTTAGACAAAGCGCACCGGAAGGCGCAGCGCATCCCGCAGAAGACCCAAATACGCCGACCGGGGGATAGCCACGGCCCCAAAGCGAGCCAGATGTGGGGTGACCCACTGTACATCGAGCAGGGCGAAACCTCGCGCGCGCAACCGCTCCACTAGCGCCACCAGGGCCACCTTGGAGGCATCCCGCTCCCGATGAAACATGGATTCGCCGAAAAACGCCCCGCCTATCGACACCCCGTAGAGCCCGCCCACAAGCTGTCCCTGCCTCCAGCTCTCCACGGAGTGCGCCCAACCTTGTCGGTGTAACTCCCCATACACCGCTATGATGCGCTCCGAAATCCATGTCTCGGCTCGATCCGCGCAGGCCCGGATTACGGCCTCAAAGGCCGTGTTATAGCGGACCTCGAAGCGCCCCTGTCGGTATAGACGCGCTAGCGTCCGAGGTATGCGGAACCGATCCAGCGGCAAAACGCCTCGCGGGTCGGGGCTAAACCAATGGATTTCGGAACTGTCGCGACCCGGGGCCATGGGGAAAAACCCCATTCGATACCCCTTTAGGACCTGCTCCGGCGTAAGCGGCCAGCGCACCTCAGCGGAGAAGCCCATTAGAACCGCTTGCTCCGACCTAAAAACGCCCCCTTACTTTACGAGCTCAGTCCTTGGTTCGCAAGGAGGTTCGCCCCATGGGCCGCGTGGGTCTGTCTTTGCTGCTGGGCTTGGGGAGTGCGCTTGCCGGCTGGGCTCAGCGCACCCATAAACCGTGGACGATAGAGGACGTGATCCAACAGGAAAGCATCACCGGCTTTGACATCTCACCCGACGGCCGAGCCGTGGTCTGGGCCAAGCGTTACGCGGATCCGAAAAAGGATCGACACGTAACCGATCTGTACCTTACGCGCCTTCCGGAGGGTGGAAGCGTGCAGCTTACGCGCGGCGGACACGACGACGCCGCGGCGCGTTTTAGCCCCGATGGCCGCTGGATCGCCTTTCTCTCGGCCCGCAGAGCCGAAGAGCTCAAAGAAGGACGCCAGATCTGGCTCATCCGTCCCGACGGGGGCGAGCCCTGGCCGATCAGCAACCACGAGGGAGGGGTGCGCGCTTTCGCCTGGCGGGATTCGCTTCGGATCGTTTTCCTGGCGCGGGAGGAGCCCACGCTGCGCGAACGCCAGCTTAAGGAGCGCAAGGACGACGCCCAAGTGGTCGAAGATCCGGAGTTTTGGCCGCCGGTCCGACTTTTTGAGCTCGACATCCGAACGCGCAACGTGCGGCGCCTGACGGAGAACACGGACCAGATCCTCGAATTCGCCCTCTCCCCAGACGGGCGTTACATCGTCACCTCCCACAACCAGAGCCCCCACTACGCGGCCGATGCCCGCCAACAGCCCCGCCAGTTTCTGTACGACCTCGTAAGCGGAGAACGCATTGAGATCTTCGCCGAACGGTATCTGGACCCGGGCAACTTTCAGTGGACGCCGGACGCGCGCGGATTTTACGCCACAGACACGCGCGCAAGCGATCCCCAGTGGGAGGGTGCGGGCATCGAGGAGCTTTATTATTTCGACCTGAGCACGCGAACGCACCTTAAGGTACCTTTGGCGTGGGACTGGGGCCTGGGCAGCTTCGGCGTCGTGGTGCCCACCCCCCAGGGGGTGCTGGTGCAGCTGGCCAACGGGACCACAAACCGTCTGGCGCACTACGTGCGCACGCCCTCTGGCTGGGAGCGCCGCTGGGTCTCGATCGCGGACACGAGCCTGTCGCCGGACCACCTGGGCGGCGTGGTCCTAGGTCCGGACGGGCGCACGATAGTTCTAGCGCATTCTCGAGCCAACCGGCCCACGCAATACTTTTGGGGGCGCCTAGAAGGGGAAAGCATTGTGGGCGTGCGGGAATTGGTGCGCCTGAACGCGCACCTGCGGGAGCGCCGCATCGCTCAGACCGAGGTTTTCCGCTGGCGAGGGTCTCGCAACCGCACAATCGAAGGCATCCTGTATTACCCGCACGATTACAGACCGGGGCGCCGCTACCCGCTCATCGTGCTCATACACGGCGGGCCGGCCTCCGTGGACTTAGACGCCTGGCGGGAATCTTGGGCCGGCTACCCCAACTTGCTCGCCCAACGCGGCGCCTTCGTGTTACGGCCCAACTACCACGGATCTTCGAACTACGGGCTGGAGTTCGTCGAGTCCATCAAGGGCCGCTACTACGAATACGAGCTTCCCGACATCCGGCGAGGCGTGGAGGCCCTTATCCAACGGGGCCTCGTGCATTCGGATAGCCTGGGCGTGATGGGGTGGTCCAACGGGGCTATCCTCACGATCGGGCTTACCGTGGAATATCCCACGCTCTTTAAGGCCGCTGCACCCGGAGCGGGCAACGTGAACTGGATCTCCGACTACGGCAACTGCTCCTTCGGCGTCCGCTTCGACGAGTCTTATTTTAAGGGCAACCCTTGGAACAACCTGAAGCACTACCTTGAAAAATCCCCCCTGTTTCGGCTGGATCGGGTCGTAACGCCAACGCTTATCTGCTTCGGCACCGAGGACCGGGCCGTGCCTACGGAGCAAGGATGGCAGCATTACCGCGCCCTGCAGCAGCTGGGCAAGGCCCCGGTCCGCTTCGTTCTTTTCCCGGGCGCGGAGCATAGCCTAGTGCGCCTGTCCCATCAGCGCCGCAAGATGGAGGAGGAGCTAGCCTGGTTTGCACAGTATCTATTCGGGCGATACGACAAACCCAACCCGGCCTACAAGGCCGACTCCCCCCTGGGGGAGCTCTTAAGACGCGCGCAAATAGCCCGCACAGACGGCCTATACGGGATACGGCTAGCCGATGGTACGCTTGTTCCGGAGTTCGTCAAAGCCGACTCCTTCTGGGTGAGCCGCTTTGAGATCACGCGAGCCCAATATCGGGCCTTTCGGCCCGACTATGCGTATCCAGCCGGTACGGATAACTACCCGGCAAACGGGATCTCGCTACAGGAGGCCCAAGCTTATGCGCGGTGGCTGGCCGAAAAGCTGGGCCAGCCGGTTCGCCTGCCCACGGTGGCCGAATTCGAAGCCCTAGAGCGCATCGCACAGGACAAAAGGGCACAAGAGAACACGCTGGACTTCTGGGCCGGATACACGCCGAACCCAGATGAGGTGCAGCTTCTGCAGCGCCAGCTGCAAGAGCTACCCCGAGCGGATGCGCTGCTGTTGGAGGTGGGATCGCGGCCCGGTGCGGGTCCGATGCTGCTATTCGACATCGGGGGCAACGTGGCCGAATGGTGCCTGGATGCCCAAGGAGAAGGCGTTGTGCGAGGGGGCGCGGCCGTTTTGCCCGCCGACCCCAAGGCGTCCTACAGACCTCCTGCGGCCGCCTACGTGGGCTTTCGGCTTGTGCGAGCCAAGCCTTAATCGGCCAGCTGAAAATCAAGCTGCCGCGTTTCCGTGTCGGCCCGAATGGGCACCACGCGCACCCGATCGCCCAGCCGATAACAACGGCCCGTGCTTTGGCCGATCAGGGCGTACCGCCGTTCATCCAGGACGTAATAGTCATCCCGCAGGTCGCGCACACGCACCAAGCCCTCGGCCAGCGTATCCAGTAGCTCGACGAAGAAGCCAAAGGGCGTCACGCCCGATATAACGCCTTCGAAGACCTGGCCGAGGCGTCGGCTCATGTATTCGACCTGCTTGAGCTTAACGGATTCCCGCTCGGCCTCGTCGGCCGCCCGCTCTCGCTGCGAACAGTGCCTGCAGATGGCCTCTAGCTCCTCCGCATCCCAATCCGAACCGCCTCGGCTATAACGATCCAGCAGCCGATGCACCATCAGGTCGGGATAGCGACGGATGGGCGAGGTAAAGTGCGTGTAGTAGCGGAAGGCCAGCCCATAGTGTCCGATGTTGCGCGTGGCGTATACGGCCTTGGCCATGGAGCGCAGCACCACTTGCTCGATGACCCCCTCTTCAGGGCTTCCCTCCACTTCGCGTAGCAGCCGTTGCAGCGAGCGCGCCGTGATCCGGTCCGCCTCCTTTTGGAGGCGATAGCCGAAATGCCGAACGAAAGCGTCTAGCTGGATCAACTTCTGCGGATCCGGCTCATCGTGCACCCGATAGATGAAGGGCCTGGGGCGCCGTCCGCGACGCAAGCGCCCGATGTGCTCGGCCACGGTGCGGTTGGCCAGCAGCATGAACTCTTCGATGAGCTTATGGCTGTCTTTGCGCACCTTGGGGATCACCTCCACGGGTAGGCCGTGCGCATCGAGCACAAACTTGACCTCCGGCAGATCGAAATCCAGGCTTCCGTTGCGCATGCGGCGGGCGCGCAGGCGCTTGGCCAGCTCGTTCATCCGGCGCAGGATCTCCGCAAAGGGGTGCTTTAGGCGCCCCTCCAGGATCGCATCGACCTCCTCATATGTGAAACGGGCCCGGCTGCAGATGACCCCCTTGGTGATGCGGTAGCGAAGAACCCGTCCCTGAGGGGTGAGGTTCAGGATCACGGAGTATACCAGTCGATCCTCCTCCGGCCGCAAGCTGCAAAGGTCGTTCGAAAGGCGCTCCGGCAGCATGGGCAGAGTGCGATCCACGAGGTAAACGCTTGTGGCTCGCCGTAGGGCCTCGCGGTCTAAGGCTGTGCCGGGCCGCACGTAATGGGAGACGTCGGCCACGTGCACCCCCAGTTCATAGGTGCCATCCGGAAGAGGCCGCAAAGCGACGGCGTCGTCGAAATCCTTCGCGTCGGCCGGATCGATGGTAAAGACGATCCAGGGGCGAAAGTCCTCCCGACCCTCTAGATCCGCTGCGCCGATGCGCCCCGACAGGGCCTCAGCCTCCTGAAGCGCGTCCTCCGGAAAAACCGAGGGGACCTCGAAGGCCTTGGCCACAGCCAGCACCTCAACGTCCGATCGCCCCGCCGGGCCAAGCACCTCCACGACGCGCCCCTCGGGGTTGAGGCGGGGGTCGGTCCAGCCCTCCAGATCCAGCTCCACCACCACCTTATCTCCCTCCTGAGCCCCGGCGCGCTCCGCGAGGATCACATCGTGAGGAAACCGGCGGTCATCCGGCTGCAGCACGTACAGGCGCCGAAAACGCCGAACCGTGCCCACCAGGGTTCTTCGGCGGCGCTCCAGCACCTCAACCACCTCCCCTTCGGGGTGCTTTGCCCCAGAGGCCCGGTGGGCGAACAGGGCCACGCGCACTCGGTCTCCGTCCAAGGCCGTGCCCATATGCCGGGGCGAGATGAAGACCTCTGCTGCTCCTTCCTCGGGCGTGACGAAGCCAAAGCCCTGCGGGGTCAGGCGCAGTATACCCTCCAGATAGCGCCGCTCGGGCTCGTAGCCGAAACGCTTGCCTTTGATGCGTTTGATGAGACCAGCCTGCAGGAGCGCCTCCAGAACTAGGCGCACCTCCTGTGTCGCCTGCGG
This sequence comes from Bacteroidota bacterium, assembly GCA_025059945.1. NCBI lineage: Bacteria > Pseudomonadati > Bacteroidota > Bacteroidota bacterium. The sequence continues at coordinate 260,954 of JANXDC010000011.1, read as the reverse complement.
GGTGCGCTGGCCCAGACGGCGGGCGATCTCGCCGGCACGAAAAAACCGACCGGGGTACGTGCGCAGAAAGCGCAGGATGCGTTCGCTAAGCGGCGTCATCTGATCGCGCTGCCCGGACATTCAGTTGCCTCCGCTTTTGGCTCACAGACCGGCCCGCGCGGAGCGAACGCGCTCGCCTCCCCAGAGCACGTATCGCCAGGCTGGGAAATCGGTTCGGTACCGAAGCCCCAGGCCGTATGTTTCGGGACTCAGCTGCCAATAAGTTCCGCCGGTGCGGTGAAAGAACTCCACCGAAAGCCGTCTGCTGAGCCGAAACGCCACGGTCAGGTCCCCAAACCATTGGCCGGCACCCTCAGGGCCACCCGCGGGAGTGTTCGGCGCGCCTACGCCCCCCAGGGTGCCCACGCGTCGGATGAGCAGCCGGTCGTCAAAGAGTCGAAGGGCGATATCCACGTTTACGCCCCCACCCCGCTGCAGATCCTGCAGGTCCAGCTGAATGTCCAGGTTTTCCAGCAGGCCTCGCAGAAGCTGGTTCACCTGGCTGGATAGGAAATACAGCCCTGTGGTCGTGCCCCCAGAGGCGAGCAGCCCTCCGAAGGCCGTAGTCGGCCCCAGGCCGCCCTCTTGCCAAAGCCGACCGGTAAGGAGCACGCTAGCGGCCTCCAGAAGACGGTTTTCGCTCTGGTTGAGCTGCGCGATACGGGCCCGCAGCTGGGGATCGGTCGTCTCCTCCAGCAGGGTGAACTCCAGCGTGACCTCGGGAGTCTGGGTGCGACCGGAAAGCCGCAGCCGAATCCCCAGGGGCACGCGCGCATTGGCCTCGGAACCGGAAAGGCCCAGATCGACCCGCGCCCGATAGAGCGCGGCTAGCTCCAGCTGGGCGTTCACAGGGTCCCCATCCCAGCGGAGCACGCCGCCGGGTTCGAGCTCAAAGCGGCGCACGAACACATCGCGCGCCGTAAAGCGGTACTCACCTTGGCTGACCGAAAAGGAGCCGAAGGTAAAGAAACGGCCCTCGCGCAGCACAAGCTGCAGCCGTCCCGAACCCACAGCGCGCAGCTCATCCCCGATGCGGGGATCGAAAAGGAGCCAAACGGTGGCGCCCTCCGGCGCCGTTATGTTGAGCGTCATCTCCAGGGCCTCTAGAAAACTGCGCTCCCGGGACGCGCCGGCCAGAGCGCGCGGCCGGGGGCTTGGCGAGGCGGAAAGCGTATCCAGCAGGGGTACGGGCTCTAGGTACACGATAAAGCCATCGGCGGCTTCCTCAAGCTCCTCGCTGCGGACCGTCAGAAACAGCTCGGAGCGGGGATCGGCCGTGGCTTCGATCCAGAGCACCGGCCGCGATTCGGGTCCGGTGAGGCTAAAGCGGCCCGAGGCGCTTACGGTCCCATAGAAAAGCTCCCCTGTGCGCTCTCGATTGTCTAACACCAACAGGTTTTGGGCCTCCCCGCGCAGATCAAAGGCCCACTGGCCCCAACGTCCGTTGTGAAAAAGACGTCCCTCAAGCCGGCCCGAGCCTCCTCGGTCATCCTGAAGCGCAAGGTTGGTCAGCTCAAGCGCCCGAGGCGAGAACCGAATCGAGCCTGAGACCGTAAGCTCGGCGTCGAACTGACTTAATCGGACCCGCGCGGAGCCGATTTGCGCCGTTCCCTCCAGAGCGAAAGCGCCCGGATGGCCCTCTAAACGCAGCTCCCCGGAGGCCCAGCCGCCGACTTGGGAGAAGAGATCCGCAAGCAGATATTCCAAGAAGAAAAGATCTAAGGCCTCTAGATGCGCCTCGGCTCGCAGCACCGGCTCATCGGGAGCCTGGGTGCGCAAAGACCAGGAGCCGATGAGCTCGGCCTTGTTGGCGATCCCGATCCGACCGGGAGGCAAATCCTTGTGCAAGCGCACGGAGAAGATGGCGCGCTCCCCTTGAGGATCGAACCGGCTTTCGGCCTCCAGATCCCCCAGCAAAGCCTCATCCACCTGCAGGCCGCGCACGCGAAGCGCGCCCGTAAGGGCCCCCCAAGCGCCTGGAAGCCCTCGCAGCGCAAGTCGGGCTTCCAACTGTCCGGCCAACCGAATGGGGCTCTGCAGAAGTTCGGATAGCTCCGCCATCTGCAGAGCTTCTATGTAAAGTTCCAGTGAATCGCGCTCCGCCGACCCCAGACGGCCCCGAATGCGCAGCCGCTGCGGGCCGTTGACCAGCTCCAGGGCCTCAACGCTTAGGCCCTCGGCCGACAGCACAAGGCGCCCCTCTTCGGGGTTGCGCCACGCGTATGCGGGGGTGCCGACGTACAGGTCGATGAGCGTAAAGTGGCTTTGCCCGGCCTGCTGGCTTAGCAGGCCGGAGGCCTGCAGGCGGACGTCGGGCTCTTGCCCCCGTAGGCTCAGGTACCACTCCGTAAGCGGAGCTCGGTAAGCGGCTAAAGCCTCCAATTGCGCTAGACGTCGGGGCCCTAGCGCGAGATCCCGCAGCTGGGCCTGAAAGCGATACCCCCACCTCATGGGCGTTGCGCGGAGCACCGAGGCCTCCAGCTGCATCCGCGCAGATCCCATCGAGGCCGCTGGGCTGCGCAAGGAGTCGGCCTGCAAAAGCAAGCGCATGCGCAGGCTATCGGGTTCGGCTCGCGCCTCCCAGGATCCCACTCCGATCCAGGCCCACTCTGCTGCGGACGCCCACCAAGACCGCAGCGCCGCAAGCCGTTTGGGTCGCCACCGCAGGGCGACCCACGTGCCGGGCTCTGGGGCGCGAACCGCCGCGAAGGCGGCGCTATCCGACCCAAGCGCCCTAAGCTCGTTCGCATAGCCCTGAAAACGCAGCGCCCAGTAGCGAGACAGGTCCGCTAGCCCCTCCCAGCTGAAGCGCCCCTCTAGCTCCGCCTCTAGAGCGGAGGAGTCGAAGCGGATCCGCTTTTGCCCTTGCGGGGTGCTCTCCAGTTCCAGTTGGGCTTCCAGGGCCTCCTCCGGTTGCGGACCCTCTAGGCGCAGCGCCGCGCTTGCGGAAAGCGACTCCCAATCCGGCCCGCGCGTCTCCACGGACCAGCGACCCGAAAGCGGTGCGGCATCTCGTGATCCCTCCTTGAGCCAGCGCCATGGCATCCAGTCGGTGAAACTGCCCTGCAGGCGCACCTCTTCGGGCCAGAGGCGCAAGGCCGCAAAGCGGGCGTGACCTTCAAGGGCAAACGCCCCATCGGGGCTTAGCAGGGCAAGCCGCGCCGCCGCAAGCCGATCCGCCCAGGATAGCTCCGCCCAAAGCGAGTCGATGCGCATCCGCTGCCAGCGCGAACCCACAAGGCGAGCGCGCACCTCCACGGAGGCCCGCTGCCAGTTCACATCCCGCCCTCTTAGCTCGAGTGCGCCGTTAAAGGCTCCCTCAGGGGCCTGAGGGCCTAGCCAACGTGCGGGGTTCCAGCTGCTCAGGCGAACGAGGCCGGCGTACTGCGCGGGCCCATTTTGGGGGAGCTTGACGTTGAGGTCTGTCTCCAGCGCCCCCGACTCCGATCCGCCGTCTAGGCGCAGCTGGGCCACCCAATCGCGCAGAAACCCATCCAGGCGCCCTTCCAGGTTGAGCCGATCCGGAAGCGTAGGAGGCGTTATGCGCAGCAGATCGGCATAGGGCCGCCAGTCTGCCGCCAGGACCCGGCTGGGCTCTAGGCGCAAGCTCAGGAATGCGCGCCGCCAATCCGGAAGCCCCCGGATGTCTCCGCGCAGCCGCAGCGCGGACTCCCGCCAATGCAGGGCCGCGGTGCGCAACCGCAGCCGATCCAGGCGCCCTTCGGCCCACAGCTCAACCCAAAGCGTGTCGCGGCTCGGAACCGGCAGCCAAGAGGCCAGCTCCTTAAGCGCGATCTGCGAGGGCTGCAAGCGCACCTGTAGCGCTTCGCTTCCGAGCCTACTGGGCCGTTCGCGCCATCCGGCGCCTCGCAGCCGAAGCTCTAAGGCCAGCCGACTCCGCTCGGTCTCCAAGCGCAGCCGATTTACCTCCAGGCCCGCGCTATCCAAATAGAGCTGGCCCTCTAGACGTCGCAGGTGAAGGCCCTGGCGGGGGAGCTCGGCCTCAAGGTGGCTGAACTCCACAAGTTGATAGTCCGTCCCCCACTCCAGGTGGATCCTAGCGGAGGCCGACAGGAGCTCCCCTATCTGCCCCTCGGCTTGCCATAGACGAGCCCGCCGCCAGGAGAGCCAATCCACATACAGTAGCCAGCTTGGGCCGGGGCGCTCGAGGGGGGGCGGCCTGCGGGGGGCCAGGGCCTCCCAAAGCGCCCAAGGGCGCTGTGGGGCATGCCGGAAGAGCGCTAGGCGTAGGCCTGAGGCGTGCACAGAGCGGAAGACGATGCGGTTTCGCAGCAGCTCTAGGGGCCGCAGGGCCAGCTCCAGCGTATCGACCCACAGCACGGGCACCCCCTCGGGATCGCGCAGCCCGATATCGAGCAGGCGAAACCGATTCCAACCCAGAGGCACGATATCCCCCACGTGCAAGCGCCCCTGAAAGCGCGCAGCGAAGGCCTCTTCAAGCCGTTCCCTTAACAGCCCCCGACCGGTTGGCGAGAGGGCGAACAAGGCGGCGCCCAACGCACCCCAGAGCGCTAGCCAGAACGCAAACCGTATCCCAGCCCAGAGGTAGCGCATACTAGCGCTTGCCTTGAACCCACTGCCAGGCCTCTTGGGCCTCTTCGGGGCGCACAAATTCCAGCACGGGATCACCTAGAGCGCGCAGCAACACGAAGCGTAGCCCACTCATCTGACGCTTTTTATCCCGCTCTAGGTGCGGCCACAGTTCTGAGAAGCTCACGTCACGCGGCCAATCCGGAACGGGAAGGCGCTCCAGCAGATCGGCCGCCTCCGCAAAGGGGAAATCCACATAGCGACGCGCCGAAAGCCAGCAGGCTGCCCACATGCCAACGGCCACGGCCTCGCCGTGTCGATAGCGCTCGTATCGAGTGGCCGCCTCCAAGGCATGCCCCAGTGTGTGGCCAAAATTCAGCACGGCGCGCCGGTTTTCTTCGCGCTCATCCTCGGCCACGATGCGCGCCTTAATCTGCACACACCGCTCGATAAGCGAAGCCAAAATGGCCGGATCGCGCTCCTCGATTCCCCGCCAGTTCTCCCGTAGCAAGGTGCGCAGCGGCTGGCCGTCGATAAGAGCGTATTTTACGACCTCGGCCAGCCCCGAGGCCCATTCTCGCTCCGGAAGGCTTCGAAGCAGCTCCGGATCGACAAACACCGCCCAGGGCTGGTAAAAGACCCCGATCAGGTTTTTGCCGCGCACGTGATTGACGCCGGCCTTGCCTCCGATAGCGGCGTCAACTTGCGCCAGCAGCGTCGTAGGCACTTGCACAAAAGGTAGGCCCCTTAGTAGGGTGGCCGCTAGCATGCCTGCTACATCGCCCACGACGCCGCCGCCCAAAGCGAGCACGAGCGTGCGCCGGTCCAGCGGCTCCCGCAGGGCCTGATCGTACAGATGGGCCAAGCTCTGCAGGGATTTGCTCTCTTCTCCGGCCGGGATCTGCAGCAGCCGAACACGGCAGCGAGCCCGCTCTAAGGCGCGCAGCAGAGGTTCCGCATACAGCTGGGCTACCCGTTCGTCCGAGAGCAGGAGCACGTGTTCCCGGGGGATGTCGTAACGCGCTAAGCACTGGGGAAGCTGCTCCAGTAGCCCCGGGGCGATGCCGACGGGATAGGTCCGCTCCCGCGTATGCACCCAGCATACGATCATGGCCAGCTCGGCACGTCTTGGCCCTCGATCCGAGCTCGCACCTCACAGGCGATGGCCTCGGCCAGCAGATCAGGGGCCAAGGCGGCGTCGTAGACGCGGTGCGCGCGCATGTATATGGGATCGCGGTCGGCCCACAGCTCCTCTAGCGAGCGATAGCGCAACAAGGGCCGTTCTTCGTGAGCCGTTCGCTGCCGCAATAGCTCAGGCCAGGCCCGAAGATACACCACCCAGCCGTGCTCCAAGGCCCAATCCATAAGCCCGGGCTGGGCGAGCGTACCTCCTCCGGTGGCGATGACGTGTCGAATCCAACCGGCCGATTCCTCCAGCAGCTCCCGCTCCAGGGCGCGAAAAGCCCATTCCCCCTCGCGCGCGAAGATCTCCGCGATGCTCCGATGGGCGCGCTGCTCCAGGAGCCGGTCCAAGTCCACGAAGGCCCATCCCAGGCGGCGGGCCACCAGGGGGCCCACTGTGCTTTTGCCGCTTCCGGGAAGGCCCGTTACGTAGAGCCGCTCTGGTCGCATATGCGATAAAAATAAGGGCGACGGCTTCGCGCCTGCCACCTAGGCTGAAGCTTCGGGGCGAACGACCTTCTGCCGACTTTGAGATAAACGAATCAGGAAACTATGGCGATCCAGAACAGGGGCTGCACGCCGCGCAGGTTGCCGATCTTAACGCCCTCTCCAGCAAGGCCCTGAGCGGACGCTCGGAGCTCAACTGCTGCGCTTCAGCTGTTCGATCTCATCGCGCAACCTGGCGGCCAGTTCGTAGTCTTCGTTTTCGATGGCCCGCTGGAGGGCCTCCTGCAGTTCGGCCAGTCGATCCGCCCGGGAGGCACCCCGTGCGCGCCGCGGCGGGGAGGTGGGGCTATGCTCTTCCTCGGACTCGGGCTCCACCGGTATGCCCGCCTCCTCTAGTACGGATTCGGCCACGTAGATAGGAGCCTCTACTCGCACAGCCAAGGCGATGGCGTCGCTGGGACGGGCATCCAGTGCGTCTTCTAGGCCGTTGTGCTCGTAGCGGATTTGGGCGTAAAAGGTGCCATCGCGCAGATCGTGGATGTAGACCTCCTGCACGTGCACATTGAGGGCCTCTAGCATATTGCGCATCAAATCATGCGTCATCGGTCGGGGGGGGCGTACTTTCTCCAGCTCGATGGCGATGGCCTGAGCTTCAAAAGCGCCAATGATGATGGGTAACCGGCGCGAGCCCGCCACCTCCTGCAGAATGAGCGCATACGCCCCTCCTCCGGCCATGCCGGAGGAGATCCCCAGGATTTCGACCTGAACCTTGTGCTCCAAGGACACCTGCCCTTACACGTACTTCTTGTGCCTAAGATGCACGGCTCCTAAAGCCTTGTCAAGTCCCGCAGCGGGCGCTGGGAGCGGCTTCACGGGTGCACCGTTTTCTTGAGGACCTCGATAAGCTGCGGCACCACTTCAAAGGCGTCTCCTACGATCCCGTAGTCGGCCACCTGAAAGATGGGGGCTTCGGGGTCCTTGTTGATAGCCACGATCACCTTAGAGCCGCTCATGCCAGCCAGATGTTGGATCGCCCCGGATATACCGACGGCAACGTAGAGCTTGGGCGTGACCACCTTGCCCGTCTGCCCCACCTGCTCCGCATGCGGCCGCCAGCCGGCATCGACCACTGCGCGGGAGGCCCCCACGGCCCCACCCAGCAGCGCGGCCAGCTCTTCGATCATCCAGAAGTTCTCAGGCCCCTTTAATCCTCTTCCTCCGGAGACGACGATATCGGCCTCGGCTACGTCCAGCTTGCCGGCCGAGGCCACGATCTCAAGGGCCCGGCCACGCAAATCGGCTTCCTCAATGGACACGGCAAACGGCTCCACCTGAGCGCGCCTGTCGTCTTCGGGGGCCCCGGCCGGGAACACGTTGGGTCGCAGCGAGATGACCTGCCGCTCCGCCTCGAAGGCCAACGTGGCGAAGGCTTTACCTGAGTAAACAGGCCGAACGGCCACCAGAGACCCATTCTCCACGCGCAAGCCGGTCACATCGGGCGCAAAGGCCGCATCAAGTCGCACGGCCAGGCGCGGCGCTATGTCCTTGCCCTGCGCCGTGGCGGGCACAAGCACTAGACGGGCCCTTTTGGCCTCGGCGGCCGCGCTCAAGGCCTTCGCATAGGCGGCCGGAGCAAAGGAGGCCAACTCCGGCTGATCGATCAGCAACACCCGTTCTGCCCCATAGGCGCCCAGGCTCGGGGCCACCTCCGTCAGGCCGGATCCGATCACGACGGCGTAAAACGGTAGCCCCAGCTCACGGGCGAGCTCACTTGCCTTTCGCACTACCTCGAAGGCGGACTTGCGAAAAACACCGTCTCGCTGTTCGGCATACGCTATGATGGACATGCTCGGCAGGACTCCTCTCGCTAAATAACCCCGGCCTCCTCGTGCAGAAGCCGCACCAGCTCCTCGGCCGATTTCACGAACTTGCAGCCCTTCTTGGGCGGCGGCAACTCCAGGCGCACCACCCGCATGGTAGCCCGTCCTCCAACGGGCTGGCGCACCGCGATGGGCTTCTGTTTGGCCTTCATGATATCGGGCAGCTTGGGCAGACGCGGATTGTTTAGGCCCCGCTGACAGGAGATCACACAGGGGAGCGTGATCTGCCCCAGCTCCTTGCCCCCTTCGACCTCGCGCTCGTAGGTGGCCACCGACCCGTTCAGCGTGAAACGCACCACGACAGAGGCGTTGGGCCAGCCCAAAAGCTCGCCCAGGGCCGCGGCCATAGCCGCCCCGTTGAAGCTCACGGTCTCCTTGCCCACAAAGACGATGTCGGGGGCCTCTTCGCGCAAAACGTCCGCGAGCCAGCGCGCGGCCACCAAGGTGTCCTCCGGCTCTCCGTCGATGCGCACAGCCCGATCCGCGCCCATGGCGAGCACCTTGCGGATCGTGGGCTCCGTCTCGGGTCCCCCGATGCAGAGAGCCACCACCTCACCGCCTGCCTTCTCCTTCGTGAGCAAGGCCTCTTCGACGGCGAACTCATCATACGGATTGAGCACGTACGTCACACCTGTGGGATCGATCGAGCGCCCATCGGCGCCGATGCGCACCTTGGTCGCCGTATCGGGCACATGGGCGATGCAAACGGCGATCTTCATAGGCCTGTCTCCAACTTGCTAAAGCCGAAGCCGAGCGCCTGCAGGACCTCCTGTAGCGCCTCGGCCAAGCGGTCGTTCTCTGAGGGCGCGCCCACGCTGGCGCGCAGGCAACGCTCCATTTGGGGATAAGCGGATACGTCCCGGACCAGCACCCCGCGCGCAACCAGCGCCTCGAAAACAGAGGTGGCCGGAAAGGGGGTGCGGAAAATTACGAAATTCGTCCACGAGGGCCAAACTTCGACCCCCTTTATGTCGGCAAGCAGACGGCGCAACCGCTCCCGCTCGGCTTTGAGCCGATTTAGCTGCTGCCGTATCCATGCGTCGTGTTCGAGCGCGGCGAGCGCGATCGCCTCATCCCATCGGCTGATCGCAAAGGGGATTTTGGCTTTGTAGAGCTCCGCAACAAGAGCGGAAGCGCCCACAAGATAGCCGATCCGAACCCCTGCGAGCGCGACGGCCTTCGAGAAGGTGCGCAGCACGAGCACATGGGGCCGCTCCGGCAACAGGGTCAAGGCTGAGGGCTGATCGGAGAACTCCCCGTAGGCCTCATCCACGAGCACAAGCCCCGGGGCCTCCTCCGTCAGCTCGCGGACCTCGGACAGCAGCAGCCTGCTAGCCGTGGGGCTATTCGGGCTTACCAACACCAGAAGCGCCGGGCTCCAGCGGCGCAGCGCGCTCCGGATCGCCTCCACGTCAAAGCCCCCGTCCGGGCGCAGGGGCACCCGCACGGGATCGCCCTCGTAGTAGCGCACAAGCTTCTCATAAAGGGCGAACGTAGGACTGGGCAGCAGCACGCGCACACCCGGACGCACCACGGCGCCCAGAACAAGGTACATGAGCTCATTGGATCCGTGCCCGACCAGCACCTGATCGGGCTCAAGCCCCCAATGCCGGGCCAGGGCGGCGGTCAGCTCCCTTGGGTACTCCTCCGGATAGCGGTTCCAGGGCAACGCGCGCAATCGCTCCAACACGCGCTCCTTGATGAACGGAGGCCAATCGAAGGGGTTTTCGTTTTGGTTGAGCTTCACCGGGGCCGAAAGGCCCCCCTCCACCCGATATGGGCGCAGCGCGCGCACCGCAGGGCGGATCTGCGCCAGGGCGCGCGCCAAGGCGAGCTCATATGCGCCGGTCGCTACGGGCACGGCTCTGTCAGGCGCGCTTGCACGGCCTCCGCGTGCGCCGGCAGGCCCTCGGCCCGGGCCAGCCGGATCACAAACGGAGCCGCGCGCGCAAGGGCCTCCTGATCGTAAGCGATCACGCTGGAGCGCTTCAGAAAATCCCATACGGAAAGGCCAGAGGCAAACCGGGCCGATCCGCCGGTGGGCAGCACGTGGCTGGGTCCGGCCCAGTAGTCGCCTATGGGCTCCGGGCTGTACGGCCCCAAGAAAACGGCCCCGGCGTGCCGAACATAGGGTAGCACGGACCACGGATCGGCCACGTACAGCTGCAGGTGTTCCGGAGCCAGCTCGTTAGAGACCGCCACGGCTTCCCGCAGGCCCTCTACGACAAGACAGGCCCCCTGCTGCCGAAGCGAACGCTCCAAGATCGCCCGGCGCTCCAGATTCGGCCAGCGCCGCCAAAGCTCCCGCTGCACGGCTTGGGCCAGGGGCTCTGAGGGCGTTATAAGCACAGCGCAAGCCTGTTCGTCGTGTTCGGCCTGGCTCAACAGATCGGCCAACACCCAATCGGCCCGGGCCGTGTCGTCGGCCAAAACGACGATCTCACTCGGACCGGCGATCTGGTCTATGCCCACTTGGCCGTAAAGGAGTTGTTTGGCGGCCGCCACGTAGGCGTTTCCGGGCCCCACGATCTTGTCCACGGCGCGGATCGAGTCCGTGCCCAAGGCGAGGGCCGCGATCGCCTGCGCTCCGCCCACGGCGTAGACCTCCTCCAGGCCCAACCGCCAGGCCACGGCGGCCACAAGCGGATGCACGCGGCCGGTGGTAGGATCCGGAGGCGAGGCGAGCGCGATCTCGAGCACACCCGCCACCTGAGCCGGGATGACGCTCATCCAGACGCTCGACGGGTAGGCCGCCTTACCGCCCGGCGCGTAGACGCCCACGCGCCCCAGGGCGGTCCAGCGTTGCCCCAAAAGCACCCCGGGCTCGGGCTCTATCCAGCTGCTCGTGGGCCGCTGGGCCTCATGAAAGCGCCGCACCCGGGCGATGGCCCCGTCGATGGCCTCTTGCAGCGCCGGATCCAGATCGCGCCAGGCGGCCTGTAGGTACTCGGCCGGCATGCGGAGCGGTTGCGGCTCCACCCCGTCAAGTTGGCGGCTCAGGCGCCTGAGCGCCGCATCGCCCTCCCGACGCACCGCCTCCAGAATCTCCTCCACGGTTTTGCGCAGTTCCTGCTGCTGTAACGACCAGCGCCTGCGACGGCGCCCCAGAAAGGCCGCGACCTCCGATCCCTTGAAAATCGGCAGCATCTCTAGAAGGCCGCGCTTACGTTTCGCAGAACCTGTTCGGCTAGCCACGGGAAAAGCGGAGTGGCCGCCAGCACAGCCGAGGGCACAGCCAGAGACAGCAGCACAGCCCGGCTCACCCAGGAGATAGCCGGCAGGGGCTGAGAAAGCTCAGCGCTTCTGAAGAACATGTAGTATGGGGCCTTCAGATAGTAGTACAGCGAAATGACGCTGTTCAGAAGGCCCGCTACAAGCAGGACAAGCATGCCGGGATCACCGGAGGTTTCGTACGCGACCCAGACGGCGGAGAACAGCAACAGCTTGCCCGCAAAGCCGGCCGTTGGGGGCAAGCCCGTAAGTCCCACCATGAAGACCGTCATCACGGCCCCCAAAAGGGGCATCGCCCAGCCCAAGCCGGACCAGGCGCGCACATCCTCCGAACCCGTGGCGTTGGCTACGGCCATCACCACCCAGAAGGCCCCGAAGGTAAGAAGACCGTACACAACCAAATAAAAGACCAGCGCTTGCAGGCCCAGTTCCCCCAGGGCGGCTGCGCCCATGAGCGCGTATCCGGCGTGCGCGATGCTGGAGTAGGCCAACATGCGCTTAAGGTTGTGCTGCCCAATCGCGGCCAAGTTGCCCAGGGTCATCGTCAGAAGCGCGATCACAACCAGCAGCGCGGATCCCTCCAGGCGGGCGAAGAGCTCCTCGGCCCCCAGGCCGATGATGAGAAAACGCACCAGGGCCGCAAAACCGGCCGCCTTAGGCCCCACCGCAAGCAGGGCCGCCACGGGCACCGGCGCCCCTTCGTAGGCGTCTGGAGCCCAGAAGTGAAAAGGCACGGCCGCGATTTTGTATCCGAAGCCCACAAGGGCCAGCAACACGGCTAACGTCAAAACGGGACCGGAGTCGACTTGGGTCAGCCGCTCAGAGAGCGCATACAGCTCCAAGGTCCCGGTAAGCCCGTATAGCAAGGAGAACCCGTAGAGCAGGAAGGCCGACGAAACGGCCCCGTATAGGATGTATTTGAGCCCCGCCTCGCTCGCCTTGGGATCGTCTTTGAGGTAACCGACCAGCACGTACGAACAGAGCGAGACAAGTTCAATGGCCAGGTACAGCGCCACAAGATGCGCCGCACTGGCCATAAGATAGAGACCGAAGATAAGCCCCACGAGGATGGCGTAATACTCCCCCATGCTGCGCCGATGCAGACGCAGCGGAAGCGATTCCATCGAAGCGATCACAGCTAGCGCGCCGGCCAGGGCGAACAACAACTTAAAAAGGCCCGCGTATCCGTCGGCAACGAGCAGCCCGTAGAAAAGATATACCCCGGCCGATGCGCCCCCTAGATCGGAAAGGCCCACCAGTACGCCGGATAGCAACAACCCCAAGAGGGCGATCACGGGCAGGACAGGACTTCGATTCCGGCCCAGAATAAGATCGGCCAAAATAAGCAGGATAAACGTCAGCAGCAGCGTCGCCTCAGGCCAGAACCGGTTGAGGCTTTCCCCTATCATCTGCCAGGTGTGCGCGTCCATAGTCGCTTCACCGCTAGTTGCCGAGCGCAAGCCCCCGCTGCAGCCAGGCCGTACCGGAGTTCAGCACCCACTCTAGAAAGCGGCCTGTTGAGGCCCGAATAAGCCCCAGGTACGCCTGCGGGTACAGGCCCAGCAAGAGCACAAGGGCCATGAGCGGGAAGAACATGGCCCGCTCGCGCCCGTTGAGATCCACCAAGGACGCACGCCAGGCCTCTTCGCGTAGCCTCAAAGGTCCGTAGAACATGCGCTGCACCACGGCCCACAGATAATAGACCGCGGCCAGAACGATACCGGCTGCCGAAACGAGCGCCATCCAACGCGGCACGGGCGAGAAGGCGCGCCCGGCGTGGATGGATTCGGCGCTAAAGGCGCCCAAAAATACGAGCGCCTCGGAGACGAAACCCGCCAGGCCCGGAAGCCCCATCGAGGCCAAAAACGCAAACAAGGCCACCCCTCCGTAGAGGGGCATAAGCTGCGATAGCCCCCGAAAGTGCCCGATCATGCGATCGTGCACCCGGTCGTAGAGCACCCCGACGAGCAAGAAGAGCATAGCCGCGACAAGGCCATGGGTGAACATCTGAAAAACAGCCCCCGCCACCCCCTCTTGGGTAAGCGAGGCGATGCCCAGCAGCACATACCCCATGTGGCTTACAGAGGAGTAGGCGATGAGCTTTTTCAGATCCTCCTGGGCGGCCGCCACAAGCGCCCCATAGATGACCCCAAGCATGCCCAGAGCCGCGATCCCGGTCCCAAAGGCGATGCCGCCCTCGGGGAAAAGCCCATAGCCCAGGCGCAGAATCCCGTAGCCGCCCATTTTGAGCAGAACCCCGGCCAGAATAACGGATATAGGTGTGGGGGCCTCCACGTGGGCGTCCGGCAGCCACGTATGCAGGGGAACGGCTGGAAGCTTGATGGCAAAGCCCACAAAGAGCACTAGAAAAGCCAGCAGGCGCGCATTCCACCCCAAAATTAGACCTGGGGCTTCGGGATTGAAGGGCGCATCCGGCGCGTAAGCCTCCGGCCGCATGAGTCGGAGCAAATCCAGGGTGCGCACCTGCAGCGCCGGCGGGGCATCTGGGTTGAGCGCGCTGCTGAAGTAGAGTCCGATGAGCACAAGCAGAAGGAAAATGGAGCCGGCAAGCGTGTACAGAAAGAACTTGACCGCCGCATAAGCGCGGCGCTCTCCCCCCCATAGGCCGATAAGAAAGTACATGGGGATGAGCATGAGCTCCCAGAACACGTAAAACAGAAACAGATCCAGCGCCACGAACACGCCCATCATGGCCGCCACAAGCAGCAGGTAAAGGGCAAAGTAGCCCTTTACGCCGCGTTCGATCGTCCAGGATGAGAGCACGCCGATGGCGCTGATCAGGGCCGTCAGCACGACCAGGGTCAGGCTGAGCCCGTCAAGGCCGAGGTAGTAATCCACCCGCAGCCGACCCCAGGGCCCCAAGGCCAGCTCCAGCAGGGTCAAACGCTCAACGAACTGAAACGCGTTCGGCTCGTTTACCCCGGCCCGACTCGGATCATAGGCCACAAGCAGCCCCAAAACAAGCGCCAGCTCCAGCAGCATCGCGCCCAGCGCCAGGCCCCGGATCGCGTTTACCCGCTGAGCCGGCACTAGCAGCACGCCCAGCGCGGCCAGCCCGGGCACAAGCAGAATCAGCGAAAGCCAAGGGAACATATGTCGACTACCGCCACAACCACAGGACCAAAGCCACGAACGCCAGCGCCGCCATGGCCAGATACGCCTGCACCCGACCGGTCTGCAGCCGTTGACCGGCTCGGCCTAAGGCGGCGATGAGCGCGGCCGTGCCGTTTACTAGCCCGTCTATTACACGCCGATCCCAGGCCGCCTGCGAGCGCATAAGCCATCTAAAAAGCCGCACCGGACCGGCCTCGTAAAGCGCATCCAGATACCATCTTTCGCGAGAGAACCGATACAGGGGCCCAAGCCAGGGGCGCTGTCGCCAACGATCCAGATCCGGCCGCCTGATTCCGTAAACCCAAAGCGCCCCGAAGATCCCCAGTAGGGCAAGCCCCAGGGACCAGGCCAGAACTTGAAGGTGGAACTCCGCCGACCCGAGCCGAATAAGCAGCACCGAGGGCACGTAATCGGGCACGAACGCCCCCTGGGGACCTACGCGGCCGGAGACCTCGGCGGCTATGGCGCGCCACAGCCAGCCCCGGTTGGGCTCTAGGGGATGGGGAGAAAACCAGAAAAACAGGCTGAAAAGCGCCAGCCCCAGAACCGGAAGCCGCATCACCCAGGGCGACTCCCGAAGCTCGGACAAAGACGCAGCCGGGTATTGTTGCGCCAGCCGAAACGGACCCCAAAAGACCTTAAACCACAGCCGGCCCATGTAGAAGGCCGTAAGGGCGGCCGTGGCAAACCCCAACACGGGCACCCCGAAAAGCCACAGCGGGGGCAGGTCCCACTGCACGGCGCCCAGGTAAGGGAAGGCTGCGGCGGCGATCAAGATGGCGTCCTTGGAAAGAAAGCCGCTAAAGAGAGGCAAACCGGCCAGGGCGGCCGCGCACACGGTGAAGGCGGCAAACGTCATGGGCATGGGCCGCCTAAGCCCCCCCATGAGCTCGATGTCCTGGGGGTCCAGGTGTAGCTCAAGGCCTCGATGGCTTAGGCGTTTTTCCAGCTTATGCAGGGCGTCTATAATGGAGCCGGCCCCTAGAAACAGGCCCGCCTTGAAGAAGGCATGCGTGATCAGATGAAACAGCCCGGCCACAGGAGAGCCCACGCCTACGCCCATGACCATGTAACCGAGCTGGGAGATCGTCGAATAGGCGAGCACGCGCTTGATGTCGCGCTGCGTAAGGGCGATCGTGGCGGCCATAAAGGCCGTGAAGGCCCCCGTGAAGGCGATAACCAGCAGCGCCTCCGGGCTCAGAAGCGGGTAGATGCGCCACAACAGGTACACGCCGGCTGCGACCATGGTAGCGGCATGAATGAGGGCCGACACGGGCGTGGGGCCCTCCATGGCGTCCGGAAGCCAGACGTGCAACGGAAACTGGGCCGACTTGCCCACCACGCCCATGAAGAGCAGCAGCCCGGCCGCCGTAAGCCAACCCGCCGAAAGCTCCCGCACGACCCCAGAGCCCTCCTCTAAGGGCACCAGCGTCTGCCATCGCCCTTCGATGATCCGGGACTCCGCCAGCAAACGGGAGAGCTCGCCAAAATGCAGCGTCTCAAATTGGCTCCAAAGTATGAGGATCCCGGCCCAAAAGCCCGCATCACCGATCCGGTTTACGATGAAGGCCTTCGTGGCGGCTCGGGAGGGCGCCTCGCGTTCAAACCAAAACCCGATGAGCAAATACGAGCTCAGGCCCACCAGCTCCCAGAACACGTAGATCATGAGCAGGTTGTCGGAGAGCACGATCCCCAGCATGGAAAACGTAAAAAAGCTCAGGTACGCGAAGTAGCGCGCGTACTTGGGATCGCCGGCCATATAGCCGATAGAGAACAGGTGGACCAGAAAGCTAACCCCCGTTACGAGCACGAGCATCAGGGCCGCGGGGATGTCGATCTGAAAGCCGAACGGCAAAAGCAGGGGCGCCCGACCCGACGTAGAGCCCAGATCGATCCAGATCCAACGCGGATTGTGCGGAGCCACTTGGGTGAGCAGGCCGTAGAGAACGTAAACGGAAAGCACCAAGGCCACCCCCACAAGGCCCGTGGCCAGCCAATCGCCCTGCCTGGGCAACGCGCGCTTGCCCAGGGCCCACACAAGCGCCCCTCCGAGTAGAGGCAAAAGCAGCACGGCGCTAACCCAGGGCGTGTAGTCCATGACCCCTCTTTTTAGAGTCGCAGGCTTTCGACTTCGTCTACGTTGACGGTCTGCAAACGATCGTAAAGGTTGAGCACGATGGCCAGGGCCAGAGCCGCCTCGCAGACAGCGAGCACGATCACAAGCAAGGCGGCCACTTGCCCCCCAAGCCGGTAGGGGTCGAACTGCGCAAAGGCGACCAGGTTCAGGTTAGCCGCATTGAGCATGAGCTCAACGCCTATGAGCACGGCGATGGCGTTGCGGCGCGTGAGCACGGCAAACAGGCCCAAGGAGAAAAGCAGGGCCGCGATGAGCAGATATCCGTTTAGGTAAGCCGCTGCGGACGTCACGATCAAACTCCTTTACGTCATGCGCCGGGGCCGCGCGCCCTCATCCCGAGAGCGCCGGGCCATGTAAGCGGCGCCGATCAGGGCGATGGTGAGCACTAAAGCGGCCACTTCAAACAGAAGCAAATACTCGCCCACCAACAGCCGACCCAACCGCTCCACCGTGGAGCCTGCTGGAGGCAACGTCTGCTCGTTGATCTGGCCCGCTTGGGCGATCCAGGGCAGCTCGGCAAAGCCGGCCCTCAGAAGGGCCGCAAGCAAAACCCCCAGAACGGCCAGGGCGGCTAGCGCGCCCACTAAGCGGTTTGTGACCCCGGTTCGGGGGGCGCGACCCGTGATACGCTGCGTGAGCATGATGCCGAACAAGAGCAGGATCACGATCCCGCCCACGTAGACCAGAATCTGCACGACCGCCAGGAAATCGGCCCCGGCCAGGGCGTATAGACCGGCCACCCCGAAAAGGCTCAGCAAAAGCCCCATTCCGGCATGGATCAGGTTGCGGCTCCAAACCGCGACCAGGGCCGCGAGCACCGTTACGGCTCCAAACGCATAGAAGGCGATCCGGTAGTAGTCCATCAGGAGTCCCCCTTTTTGAACACGAAGGGCTTTGCGGCCGGCTTGCGCTCTTGCGGCTGCTCCGATTCCGTCGAGGGGGGCTCGGCCGGCCGGGACTCCGCATCGGCGCCCGCTCGGGGCACAGGCCGAGGGGCGAAGGCGGGTTTGGCTCGGTGGGGTGCCTCCGCGGAGCCGGCGTTCGGAGCGGGATCCCGGTCCCCGGGGGCCTCAGGTCGGGAAACGGCCCTGGGCGCGAGGGCGGACTTGCCCGCAGCGGATGCGGGCTGAGCGGAGGCTGCTCGGGCCGGCGCGGCAGGCTTTACGGCCGCCGCCTCGGCCAGGCGACGCTTCTCCTCAACCTCCTCCGGGGTGAGGTTGGCGAAGTGATAGACCATGTTGTCGCGGTCAAACTCGCTGAAGTCGTGCACCTTGGTCATGGTCAGGCACTCCGTAGGACAGACCATGGTGCATAGACCGCAGTAGCAGCACTTGGCCATGTCGATGTCGAACCGGGCGATCCAGAGGCGCTTTTTCTGCCCATTGGAGGTCGTGCCCAGGTCCTCGACGGCCTTGATCGTTTCGATCGTGATGCAGTCTACGGGGCAGATGCGGGCGCACTTCAGACATCCGATGCAGTCGTCGATGTCGTTGTGCAGCCGATACCGGCCCGTATCCGGAACGGGCACGGCCTCGTGCGGATAGCGCACGGTCACCTGCCCGTCCGGCTGCCGAAAGTAATCCGGATCCGCGATCGAGACCGGCCGACGTCGCCTGCGGGCCTGTCGAAGATGGCCCAGCGTCAGCCGCAGGCCCGCCCAGACGGTTTCGACGCCGATGCGCAGGTTCGTAAAATACCCCGTACGGGTCGGCATAAGCTATCCCATCCACGTCGCCCAAAGGGCCGATACGACCACCATGGCCACGGCAAAGGGCGTCAACACCTTCCAGCAAAGATACATGAGTTGATCCACCCGAAGCCGAGGCAGCGTCCAGCGCACCCACATGTGCACGAGCACCACTGCCAGCGCCTTCGCCAAAAGCCAAAACGCGCCCCAAAACGGCCCCGTGGTCCAGTCTGCCAGCGCGACCGCCCCCACGTTGGGCAGCGGGCTCTGCCAGCCGCCTAAAAACAGAACGGCTCCGATGAGGCCCACAAGGAGCATACCGCCGTATTCGGCCAGAAAGAAAAAGGCGAATTTGATCCCGCCGTACTCCGTGTGATAGCCTGCTACAAGCTCGGATTCCGCTTCGGGGATGTCAAAGGGGGCGCGGTTGACCTCGGCCAACGAGGCGATGAAGTAGATCACAAACGCGATCACCAGATGCGGGTAGGCCAGGACGTTCCACGTAAGGAAGCCCCCTACGGCCGAGACGTCCGGCAAAAAGGGCAACCCCAGCAGATGGCGCGGCACCGGAGAGCCCGGGCCCTGCTGTAGCACGATCTCGTTTAGGTTGAGCGTACCCGCTACCAGCACAACGGAGAGCACAGCCAACCCGGCCGGGATCTCGTAGCTGATCACCTGCGCCACGCTGCGCACGGCTCCGTAGAGGGCGTACTTGTTGTTTGAGCCCCAGCCGGCCATGAGCAGACCCGCGACCTCGAAGGCGGTAAAAGCCGTAAGAAACAGCACCCCAACGTTTAAGTTCGCCCCGACAAACTCCGGGCCGAAGGGGATTACGGCGTAACCCACGAACACGGCGGCGAAAACCACAAAGGGGGCGGCTACCCAGAGGGGCTTATCCGCCATTCTGGGTACGATGTCTTCCTTCAGCAGAAGCTTCAGAATATCCGCTACGGTCTGCAATAGCCCTCTAGGTCCTGTCTCCAAGGGTCCGACCCGGTCTTGGATAAAGGCCGAGACCTTGCGTTCCGCATACACGGCGGCCAGCGTGTAGAGGGCGATGAAGCCGGCCACAAGCAGCGCAAGCAGCATGATGCCCAGTACGGGGCCGAGAAGGGAGACGAAAAACTCCGGTCCTGCGCCCATGAGGCCCCTCTATCGATCCACTTCCCCCAGCACGATGTCGATCGAGCCCAGGATCACGATCAGATCGGCCAGCATCGCCCCTCGGCTGATTTCCGGCAGCACGCTCAGATTCGAAAAGCTAGGCGCCCGGGCTTTGACCCTGAAAGGCTTATCCGTGCCGTCGCTTAGGATGTAGAAGCCCAGCTCTCCGCGGGGGTTCTCGAAGCGGGCGTAGACCTCAGCGTCCTTGGGCGGGGCCACGCGCGGAGGGCAGAGCTTCTGCGGATCGAAGTCCGCCGTGCGGCGCCCGATCCCCCGCTGGAGCTGATCAAGACACTGCTCGACGATGCGCAGCGACTGCTCGATCTCCTCGGCCCGGACCTTGTAGCGGTTCCAGGAGTCCCCCACGGTGCCGATCTCACCCCGACCAACGCAGACCTCGAAATCCAGCTCCGGGTAGACCGCGTAAGGGTCATCCCGGCGCAGATCCCAACGCAATCCTGAGCCGCGCAGCATGGGCCCAGAACAGCCCCAGTTGACCGCCACCTCTACGGGCAGCACCCCTACGTTGGCCGTGCGTTCAATGAAGATTTTATTGTAAGTCAAAAGCTCGTTTAGCTCCCGCACCTTGGGCCGAAAGTATTCGACGAACTCCCGGCAGCGCTCCTCAAAGCCCAAGGGCAGATCGTGCATAAGCCCGCCGATCCAGATGTAGTTGTATAGCAACCGCGCCCCGGAGGCCCACTCAAACAGGTTCAGGATGTGCTCCCGATCCCGGAAACACCACAGAAACGGGGTGACCGCGCCAGCGTCCTGCCCGAAAGTGCCGATCGAGACTAGGTGACTAGAGATACGGTTGAGCTCGGCCATGAGCACGCGGATGTACTGCACGCGCGGATGGATCTCCTCCTCTATCCCGAGCAGGCGCTCCACCGCGATGGCCCAGGCCAGCTCGTTGTTCATGGCCGCCAAATAGTCCATGCGGTCCACGTAGGGGATAACCTGTGGGTAGGTGAGGGATTCGGCGTGTTTTTCAAAGCAGCGGTGCAGGTAGCCTATGTGCGGGATGACGTCGACGACGATCTCGCCATCGGTCACGACCTCTAGCCGCAGCACGCCGTGCGTGCTCGGATGTTGCGGACCCATGTTGAGGACCATCTCCTCGGTCCGCAGATCCCGCAGACGCACGCGGTTGGAATCGGAGGCGGCCCAACGGACCGCTTCGGGGCCAGCTTGAGGCTGCATCAGTAGGCTACGCGGATACCGTGGTAATACTCAGGCCAACGGTAATCTTTGCGCAGGGGATGACCGGGCCAGTCGTCGCAGGTCAGGATGCGCCGCAGGTCCGGATGCCCGCGAAAGGCGATTCCGACAAGATCGTAGGCCTCGCGCTCATGCCATTCGGCCGTGCGCCAGATATCCGAGACCGTGTCCACAGCCGGCAGATATTCGGTCTCGTAGCTTGTGCGGGCCTCCAGGGAGTCCGCCACAGCCGATTCCGGAGGTTCGGCATTAGGCGTTGGCTCCCCGTCGGGTCCGATCTGGGTGTATTCGAGCTTGTTCGTTACGGGCTCCAGGTTCTGGGAGCGGCTTATGAAAACCTTGAGGGCGATCTGGTGATCGTGCGGTATCGAGTGCAGATGGTAAACGACCGCCACCATGTCGCGCTCCGGACCGTAATCGACCCCGCTTAAGCACATGAGCTGATCAAAGTACAGGCGCGGATCGTCGCGCAAGAATCGGCACACCTCCCGAAGCCGCTCGGCTGGAATCACGAAGGCGGGCGGGATCGATCGCTCTCGCTCCAAGTCCAAGATAACCTCCGGACCGAAGCGCTCAAGAAGCCAATCTCGGATCTGGTATACGCTGGCCATCTTCAGCTTGTCGGGCTCGGCTCGCAGAGCCGCTCTTGGCGGATTTTCTCCTGCAGCTTCAGAAAGCCCCCGATTAGGGCCTCCGGCCGGGGCGGACAGCCCGGCACATAGACATCAACCGGTATGATCCGGTCCACGCCCTTTACCACGTGATAGCCGTGCTCCCAGTAGGGCCCGCCGCAGTTGGAGCAAGAGCCCATGGAGATAACGTACTTAGGCTCGGGCATCTGCTCGTAGAGCCGGCGGATGCGATCGGCCATTTTGAACGTGACCGTGCCGGCTACGATCATCACATCGGCCTGCCGGGGTGAAGGACGGGGAAAAATGCCGAATCGGTCCAGGTCGTAGTGCGAAGCAAAGGTGGACATCATCTCGATAGCGCAGCAGGCCAACCCGAAGGACATGGGCCAAAGGCTGGACAGGCGCGCCCAGTTTAAAAGGTTTTCCACGGAGGTGATGACCACATTGCCGTGTTCGAAGCGCTGATCCAAAAGCCCCATAGCAGAGTCCACCTCTAGAGCCGTTGCCGATCGCTTCTTGGGAGCAAGTAAGGCGCGCTGAGGAGAGCTGCTCGCTAGGCCTGCGGAGGCCGAACGGACTTGAATTGAAACTTGCGCACACCTGGCCCGGGTGGCTTGGCTTCGGAGGCGACATCGGGAGCCGCCGGCTCCGCGGAGGCGTTCGCAGAGGCGACCGCCCCGGGCTCGATCGGCTCCAGGCGCCTCTTGGGCCTGTAGCCCCGGCGATCGCGGCTGTTGAGCGCCTCATACGGGATCGGAGGCAACTCCAGGCGAGGCACAACGGGCTCGGGCCTCACCCAGGTCAAGTCGCCTTTGCGCCATTCATAGGCCATGCCCAGCACCAGGATGGCCAAGAATACAAGCCCCGCTCCTAACGCGAGGGGCCCGAGATCCCGTAGCACGACTGCCCATGGAAAGAGCAATGCCACCTCGATTTCGAAGACGATAAAGATCAGCGCCACCACGTAGAAGCGGATGTTGAACTGCACCCACGCCGAACCCACAGGATCTTCCCCGCATTCGTACGGGAGGGCCTTTTCCGGATTGGGCCTGTGGGGCCGCAACAGGCGTGATAGGCCGAAAACCAGCCCCACAAACAGAAGCCCGGTCAGCAGGAACAGCAACACCTGGCCAAAGGCGCTGATCTGGGGTGACATAAGAGCCTTTCGACGCAGCCCTAACAGCGCGCCTGGAATATACGGCCCACCTCAAAGCAGAGTCAAGAAAAGGGAGCGGAGGATCCGGAAAGGGTCTGATTGCGCAGGCGCTCTTCGACGTAGGCGATCACGTCATCTAGGGCGGCCCTAAACTTGGTAAAATCCTCTTTGTATAGGAAGATCTTGTGCTTTTCGAGCTGGCCGTTGTCGGCGCGTTTGGATTCCGTGATGGTGATGTAGTAATCGGGCGTGGTGCGCATAGCCCGCACGTCCAGGTAATACGTCCGTCTTCCCGCCCGAATCCTCCGAGAGTACACCTCATCCCCGCCTGGCCCGGCCATGACTAGCTCCTCCCTGTGCTGCGGAGATAGTATACGCACGCTGGGCGCGCCTGGACAACCCCTAGCCGGACGCGCCGGGGTCCTCTAAGACGCCGCGCATCCGACGTTCTTCCAAGGGTCGTCCTCGAGCCAGATGTTCAGCCGCGATCCGGTAGGCGTCGGCCGCTTCGAGATGTCCGTACCAGACGTTGTCCGGGAACACTACGGCCGTGTTGCCCTGTTCGCAAGGCCCCAGGCAGCCGCTCATGACCACCTTGACGTCCGCAAGCCCTAGTTCCCGACAGGCCGCCTGCAGGGCCGTAAGCAGCGCCTGCGCGCCGTTTCGGCCGCAGGACCGCTTAGGGCTCTCCTCCGGACGCTGGTTGACGCAGACGAAAACGAGCTTCCGATACGGCATGCCCACCCTTACCGCCCTCCCGGGGTGATCTTGAGCACAGCCCGCAGATCAGTCGGCCGCTCCCCCTCGAAAATCCGAATCCAGTACCAGCCTGGAGCCAGATCCTCTAGCGGGATCTCCCAGCGGAAACGCCCAGGCTCTAGCCACCAAGACGGGCTCACCTGCAGCTGGCGGCCCAAAACGTCGTATAGACGCCAGGAGTAATAGCCAGCCTGCCCGGCATCTCCCTCGAGAACCACCCGATGTGTGGCGGGATGCGGATAAAGGGCCCGGATGCGGGTCCGAACGGGCCGCTCCGGATCTTTCGGCCATCCCACGGGGGCCAGGCTCCGGGAGCGGGCCCTGATGGTCTCGACCACGGCTCGGGCCTCCTCAAGCGTGCGGCCTGCAGCCAAAATCAAAAGAGCCGTCGTAGAGGCACCCGGTGCAAGCGTTCGGGGCGCTAGGCTCAAGACGTGGGAGACGTCCGTATCCCAGACCCTGTCGGTTGCGATGCCGGAACTTAAGGCGCGCCATTTCTCTCCGTCTGAAAAGCCGTCGTAGATCCCAATAGGCGTTCGAGCGCCGGCGTTGTCGATTAGATACGCTCCGGCCGGAGCCTGATCGGTGGCCACGGCGAACCAGTCCCGGGTGGGGCTGCCCACCATGCCCCGCACCCAGAGCAGGCGCCCCTCAGGATCGTAGCCCGTTGAGTCGGTCTGCCCGTTTGGGCTGATATCCCAGTCAAAAAACCAGCCTATCCGGAGCCCGCGCAGGGTGTCCGATCCCGTGTTGGCGATCTCGTAGCGCACAAGCAGCCCCTGATCCAACGGAGGGCTCCTCCAGAGAAAGGCCTCCTTGCGCACGCGCACCCGCAGCTGACGCCTCAAGGAGGCCTGGGCGTCATCGAACTCCGTGCGCCCATATAGGTCGGCTCCATAAACGGCCTCGAGGATCTGCACGGGCAGCAGCATCCGGAAGTCCCGCTTGGCCGTGTTGGGACCGGAGCGCACCACGTCGACCAAACGCGTGGAGTCCACGGCCAGCAGAAGCCCGCCTTCGAAGAGCACATTCGGCGCATCAGGCCGGGAGAGAAACCGAAACCCCTTGCCCTTGAAGTTGTCGGGGAAATCGGCAAAGCCGATGTTGCCCTCGCCCGTGATCGTGACCTCAACAAGGCCCATCGCCAGGGTGCGATACGTGGGGGTGATCTCAAAGCGCAACGCGACCCAATCCCGATAGCCCGAGGCGTCTTCGATGAACAGCAAAAGCTGCGCTTCGGACCCGTTGGGCGCCTCCGAACGCACGCGCAGACGCAGGCCCTCGGCCTGTGACGCCGAGCCGGTGGCCAGATCCCCCACGCTGAGCTCAGCCCGCAGCGGTTGCGTAAGGCCATCTAGGGGCTCCAGGCGCAGGCGCACCCCTCTGGCCGGCTCCAGCAGATTGCGCAGCCGCAGTTGGAGCTGCAGCTCCTCGCCCTGATTCGGAATGCCGTCGCCGTTTCCGATCGCCTCCTGCAAGCGGTATTCAAGCAGCCGTATGGCGGGCCGGCGCTCCGAAAGCGCTCGGCGGGCGTCGACGCGGCCGTAGCCGAGCTGATACGCGAATCCGGGGTTTTGAGGGCCGATATCGCGCGCCGTTACGCGCACCTGCTCACCAGCCTGTTCGGGGCTCAGCTCCGGGCGCGCAGCCAAAACCAGGGCCACCAGCCCCGCCGCCACCGGGGAGGCCATGGAGGTGCCCGAGGAGGTGGCGTAGCCTCCGCCGATCCAGGTGCTAAGGAGGCTCGTGCCGGGGGCGGAGACGTCCACCCAGAAGCCGTAGTTGGAGAAGGAGGCGCGCTGATCGAAGCCGCTCAAGGCCGGGTTGGCCACCGTCGCGGCCACGGCCAAGACGCCCTCGTAGGCGGCCGGATAAAAGGGCTGTGTTGTGCCGCTGTTGCCCGCGGCCGCGACGACCAGGGCACCCCTGGAGCGGGCGTAAGCGACGACGTCGGCGCCGAATTGGCTGTAGCCCTCTCCGCCCCAGCTGCAATTGATGACCTGCGCACCGTTATCGGCCGCATATCGGATGCCGTGGTAGCCGTAGCGGATGAGCCCGGCCTCCGGGCCGGCCCCCACGCTCACCTTAACGGCCATGATGCGGCAGGAAAATCCGATGCTGGCCACGCCGATTCCGTTGTGCGTGGCCGCCGAGGCAAGCCCCGCCACGTGTGTGCCGTGCGCGTTCTGAATAGCGCTGGGATTGTTATCGGCCCGGCCCGGGTTGTTGGGGTCGTCTCCGGCAAAGTCCCAGCCGTATACGTCGTCGACGTAGCCGTTTCTGTCGTCGTCGATGCCGTTGTTGGGGACCTCGCGAGGGTTCATCCAGAGATTGGGCCTAAGATCCGGATGCTGTAGGTCCACGCCCGTATCCACGATGGCGACCGTGATGCGCGCATCCCCGCGCGAAACATCCCACGCCTCCTCGGCCCCGATGGCCCGCAAATAGGCCTGCCCCGGCTCTCCATAGCGGGGATCGTTGGGCACAAAGGCCACGCGGTACACGGGATAAGGTTCGGCGTAGAGCACCTCGGGCAGCTGACGCAATCGGGCGGCCACACGCTCCGGATCCACAGAGGCGGCGTAGCGGATAAGCACGATGCAATTGAGCGCCTGGGCCTCAGGTGCGGGCTCGGGGCTATAAGGGAAGGCCGGCTCGGCGCCCAAAAGACCGTAGGGCCGCATGAGCTCATCTACGTACCAAGAGCCGGCGCTCACAACCGAGGCCCGGTAGCGGGGCCATACCTCCCGGAAGCGCACCACAACCAAGCCCGGCTCATAGGAGCCCAAACGTATCGGACCTCCGCCGGCATAGGTTTCGAGGGGCAAAGCGCAAAGGCCCAACAGCCCGCAGAATAGAAGCAGCCCGCCTCGCATATCCCTTAGCCGTTTTCCGTCACCTGCTCGCGTTGGCGCACCTGCAAGACGGTGCGCACGTTGCGTTGAAAGCCGGCGAACTTGGCCCGTTTGACGGCGCTTTTGGCGAAGCGCTTTCGGTACGCCTCCAGGTCCAGCTCCGCCCACTCCTGCAAGGTCGTATCCGCGATACCGGGCCGGGGCATCAGGCGCGGCTCCCGGGTCGCCTGGGCGAACTTGTTCCAGGGGCATACCTCCTGGCAGATGTCGCAGCCGAAAATCCAGGAGCCCATGCGTTTGGCTACCTCGGGATCGATCGTCTCGCCGCGGTGCTCGATCGTCCAGTACGAGATACAGCGCCGGGCGTCCACCACCGAGGGAGCCACGATCGCCTGCGTGGGACAAGCCTCTATGCAGCGGGAACACCGACCGCAGTGATCCGGGATCGGCCCATCGTAGAGGAGCTCCACATCCACGATGAGCACCCCCAGGAAAAAGTAGGAGCCCAGGCGCGGATGCAGGATGTTGCTGTTCTTGCCCTGCCAACCCAACCCGGAGCGCACAGCCCAGGCCTTCTCCAGAACCGGGCCGCTGTCCACGAAGGCGCGGCCGCGCACGCCCGGAACGCGCTCCTCCAGGAAGGCGAAGAGCTCCCAGAGCTTGTCCTTGAGGACCTCGTGATAATCATCCCCCCAGGCGTAGCGCGCAATGCGGCCCACTTGGGGCCGGGCGTTGGGCTGAAGGGGAACGTAATAGGAATGCAGCACACAGATCACGGATCGGGCGCCCTCCAGAAGGCGACTCGGGTCGACGCGCAGCTCGAAATGGCGCTCCATCCAACTCATGGAGGCGTGCATGCCGGCCTTAAGCCAGGCCTCTAGGCGTGTAGCCTCTTCATCGAGACGCTCGGCGCGCGCTATGCGGCAGGCCTCAAAGCCCAGCTCCGCTGCACGCTTCTGAAGCGCCCGGGTAAGCTCCTCGACCCAAGCCCGAGCATATGCCATGGCTACGCACTCCAGCGGCCATCGAGCGTGTACCCCAGGGCCAGGCGGCGCACAAGACGGCCTTGCGCATCGAAAACGAAATCCACGCGCCCCAGCCGGACCCCGCCCCAACCGGCCTGCACGATCCAAGTGGGCGGCTCATGCTCGTGTTCTATCACGCGCGGGGCATCCAGGAACGTGTGCGTATGCCCCCCGATGATGAGGTCGATGCCCGGAACGGCGCGGGCCAGTTTGACGTCGTCAATGCGCGGCGAGGAGTACTCGTAGCCCAAATGCGAGAGCACCACCACCAGATGAGAACGCTCCCGTCGGCGCAGGTGTGCTACGAGTTCGCGCACGATCGGAACCGGATCCTCGTAGCGCACCCCAGCCCGCAGCGGGGCCGGCAGCAGGCCCTCCAGGTCGATGCCCACGCCGATTAGGCCCACCCGAACGCCGGCCAGCTCGCGCACCGCATAAGGCCGCACGGCCGCGCGCAGCTCAGCGCTTTCAAAGCGGTAGTTGGCCGATAGGAACCCAAATCGGGCGTGCTCCAGGGCGCGCAGCAGGCCCTCAACGCCGAGATCGAAGTCGTGATTGCCCAAGGTGGCCAGGTCGTAGCCGATGGCGCTCATCGTTCGGAAGTCGAGCTCACCGCGAAAGAGGTTGAAGTAGGCCGTGCCTTGGAAGATATCCCCGGCGTCCACCAGCAACAGGTGCGGCTCCTGGGCCCGAAGCCGGCGCACGAGCGTGGCGCGCCGCGCCGCGCCCCCTAAACCGGCCATCGGCCCAGCGTTCTCCGGAAACGGCTCGATGCGGGAGTGCACGTCGTTGGTGTGCAGGATCACGATGCGCCTGAAGGCCCGGGCCTCGGCCCAGCGGGCCCAGGCCTGCGTCATGAGCCATGCGCCCATTCCGCCCCGAAGGGCCTTGTCCAAGAACGCACGCCGGTTCATGATGCCCTCCTCGGCAAATACGGCGCGACCTTCTGCCGGAACGCCTCCAGGCTCTGCGCGCCCAAGATCACCTCGCGCACAACGCCCTCGGGGTCCACCACCACCGTCACGGGCCGATAGCGCAGGGCCAGATTAAAAGGAGCCACCTCCGGAATGCGACCCAGAAAACCGTATCGGATGGCCTGCTCCGGAAGCTCGGCCATAAAACGCCGGAGCTGCTCCGGATCCTCATCCGAGATAGCCAGCACCAGAAGCCCTTGAGGGGCTAGTTCGCGCTGCAGCCGATTGAGGGCGGGCAGTTCGGCCCGACACGGAGGACACCAGGTGGCCCAGAAGTTGAGCAGCACGGCCCGGCCGCGAAAGTCGGACAATTGAGCTGAGCCGGAGCCGTCTAGGAGCTCAAAGACCAACTCCGGGGCGGGTTTGCCGGTAGCGCTCCGCGCCTCGGAGGCAGACTCCGCCCCGAAGCGAAGCGAGCGCAGCCCGCCTCCGACAAGAAAGCCCAACGCGATCGCGGCCACGACGGCAAAGACCCGAGCTAACTTGCGCTTCATGGCTACTGCTCCCGCCGTATGCGCCCGTCGATGCGGGCCTCCACGTGTCGGCCCTGAGCCGTAAGCGTCCGGATGTGCGCCAAAATGAGCTCGCGCAGAAGCGTCGTCGTATCCTCTCGCTCTAGAGGCGCCCCTACGGGGCTTAGGATACCGTCGCCGCCGTCGGCGACGAAGTTCGTGGTCACAAGCCCGTAGCGGCCCTCGGGCCGCACCGCTTCCCCCTGGACGCGCACCTCCTCGGCCCGACGCTCCCGGATCCGGAAGCTCATCCCGCTAATGGGCTGCCCGCCCTGCTCGGCCAGGCGATCGGCGAGCCGCATCAGCTGCTCTCCGGTCAGCTCCAGGCGGGTCATGGTGTTCTCAAAGGGCATCAGCTCGTAGATCGCCCCCACGGTGATGGGTCCAGCAAAAAGGGGTGCGCGCAGCCCTCCGTTGTTGGTGAGGGCCACCTGTACGCGGCCTCCCCAACGCTCTTGGGCCCATTGGAGCATTAGATCGGCCACGAAGTTGCCCAGCGGCCCCTCTGGCTGCCCGCGCATAAGCGTCTGGGGCGCGTAGCCGATCACGAGGCCCGTTGCGGAATCGTAGATCCGTTTATACGGGGCCAGCAGCAGCTGAAGGGCCGAATCGGCCGGAACCGAGGAATCCAGAACGAAAAAGCGCGCCTCAGGGGTCCAGCGCAGCTCCTTAGGGGCCGCACAGCCTAGCCCCAGAAACAGCAGGCCCGCTAAGGCGATCGGCGGCGTGCGCATACGATGCACCTCGGGTCAAGATGGAGGCTCATGTACAACCCAATCAAGCCCTAGCGCAAGCCGAGCTCGGCCCGCTGCCCCGCCCACACGGGCCCGGTCGTTTCGGGCACGGCGTTTTGGCCCAGCCAAATCCGACCTTGACGGAGCCGAAAGCTCGCCAGCGTGCGCAGGGGCTCGGGCTCCAAGCAGCCGCTTTCGGGGTCGATGGAGGGGACTAGACAGCGGCTGCAGGGCTTGACCAGGCGCAGGCGGACAGAGCCCAGCCGCACCCAGGACCAGGTGTCCTCCGCAAACGGTTCGACGCCGGCGAAGACGAGGTTGGGGCGAAACCGCAGAACGGAGACCGGGCGCTCTAAGAGCGCGTTAAGCGCTTCCAGGGAGGCCTCGCTGAGCAGCAGTATCGGATAGCCATCGGCCAGACTTACCCCTTCGCCGGGCCTTCCGTAACGCGCATCCAGGGGTCGGTGGCTCTCTCGGGGCTGAAAAACCAATCGGGCCTCTTGACCGAGGGCCGAGGCGAACCACCGAGCGGGCTCTGGACCCAGGTCGAGCAGGCGAAGCTCCTCGTTCCAGAGCCGCACAATACACCACCGAGCCCTCTGGCCGGGCTCTAGCGGCACCCACAAAGGCTCCCGGCCCGGGTAGGCCAACTGCAGCGCCTCTTCGGTGAGCGCAACACTTATGAGGGCCATCTTGGGAAGTTCGCGTTGCGTGAGCGCGCGCCCCTGGGGCCCGACCCACATCCAGCGCCGATCGTGGGCTAGCCCCCTCTCCTCCACAGTCCAAGCTTCGACGGCAAAACCCCGGCAGGACTTTACGGGGTAAACGTACAGGGCCGCAAGACGCGCTTCGGCGCTCATGTCTCCTTCCGGGTCCAGACCTCCAAACAGGCCTCTACGCTCCGGGCCAGGGCCTCCAGGTGATAGCCACCCTCCAGGACGGCGATCAGGCGCCCTCCGGCATACCGCCGGGCGACATCCCAGAGCAGCTCCGCCATGCGGCGAAATCCGGCCTCGCTTAGGCGCTGCTGCGCCAGGGGATCGAGCCGATGGGCGTCGAAGCCGGCCGAAATCAGCAGGGCTTCTGGTCGGAAGCGATCCAGGGCGGGCAGCACCTCTTCAAGGAAGGCGCGCTCATAGACCGCATCATCGGAGCCGGGCGGCAACGGGATATTCAGGGTGTAGCCCTCCCCCGGCCCGCGGCCGCGCTCTTGGCGCGACCCCGTGCCCGGATAGAGCGGATGCTGGTGCAGGCTTATGAAGAGCACCGAAGGATCCTCGTAGAAGATCTCCTGCGTGCCGTTTCCGTGATGCACGTCCCAGTCGACGATCGCCATGCGCTCCAGACCCCAGCGATGCTGCAGGTAACGGGCCCCGATGGCGACGTTGTTAAGCAGGCAAAAGCCCATTGCGCGAGCCCGCTCGGCGTGATGTCCAGGCGGCCGTACGGCGCAGAAGGCGTTCCGGACGCGTCCGGAGAGCACGGCATCGCAGGCGGCTATAACGCCGCCGGCGGCTAGGAGCGCAACCCGCAGGCTTTCGGGCCCCGCGACCGTGTCGGGGTCCAAGTGCCCGCCTCCGGCCTGGCAGAAGGCCTCAAGACGAGCCAGGTACTCCGGCGGGTGCACGCGCTCCACCCACGCGCGCTCAGCGGGATCCGGTTGGATCGGCTCAAGAGCCGGCCACAAGGGGCCTTTCTTGAGATGACCCAATATGGCGCGCAGCCGATCGGGGCGTTCCGGATGACCCGGACCCGGATCATGCTCCAGATACCGGGGGTCGTACACAAAGGCCGTGGCCATGCTTTAGGCGAACGCTTCATGCAAGCGCCGCACCAAGGGGGTGAGCTCCAGGGAGCCTCCGATCTGAGCCAGCAGCTCCTCGGCCGTGTACCGCTGGCCCCACTCCCACCAGGAGCGCAGAAAAGAGCCAGTGCGGGGGTTTAAGTACCAGTCCTCATCGAAGGTCTCCACCAGATACTGCCGCAGCTGGGCGGCGAACATCCAGGCCCGCAGGTAGTGGGTAATGTACAGAAAGCCGTCTACGTCGGCCAGGAAATCCTCCGGCGCGTAAGCCACAAGCGTATGCCGCCCCAAAAGGGCGGTATAACGCTCGGGCATGCCCCCCACATCGCCTCGACGAGCGTGCAGCTCCAGCTCGTAGGCGATTTTGCCCGCGTAGCGGCGCAGCAACGCGAGCTCCTGAAACAACAGGAAGCGGGCCACCTCCTCGGACCGCTCAACCCCCACGACCTTGCGCAGCCAAATGGGCTCTTGTACGAGCTGATCGAACGTCATCGCGAAGCCTTCCGTTACGGAGTTGTCTCCGAGCATGCGGAAAGCATACGGCAGATCAGACCGCGTGTAGCCGAAATGCAAGGCGTGTCCAAGCTCGTGCAGCAAGGCCTCGTAATCTTCCACGCCGCCATGGGGCATAATGACCAGATAGATCTCCTCCGGAACCCGGACTGGGACGCAGAAGGCGCGCGGGCTTTTGCGGGGACGGGCCTCCAGGTCCAGGCGCACCCGGCCGCCGGCGGTCTCATCAAGCCCCATGGCGCGCACAAAACGCCGCGCGCTCTCCCAGAGCCGCTCCGCCGGAAAGTAGGAGTCGTACTGGTGGCCCCGCAGCAGATGGGCCAAATCATGCCGTTCCAGTTGGGCTAGCTCCAGGCCGAGCCTTTTTCCGACATACCAGGACAAAAGCTCCCGGTACATGTCCTCGGTTTCCTCAGCGAAGCGCTCTAGCTTTTGCCGCAGCGTGCGCGCGTCGTGACCGCGCAGCTCCTCTAGGGCCTCAAGCAGGGGGGCTCCCCATAGGGCCTCCACAAGCTCATGCGTGCGCCGATGCAGGGCGATGCGCAGGGGGTTTAGCTGCGCGGTTACCTCTAGGCGGGCCCGATACAGCTGCCGGCGCCGGTTGCGCTCGGGCTCGTTGACCAGGGCCACGGCAGCCTGTCGATACGACAGGCTGCGCCCATCGGGCAGGCGGATTTCGGCGCGCAGCTCGGCGTTCTCCAAGGCCTCTAGATCGGCTCGGAGCTCATGCGAGACCAAGCTCCCCAATAGATCCAAGGCTAAGTAGCGGGCCTCCCGGGCCTCCTCCTGCGAGGACAGCCCCTGGCTCAGCTCCCGTAGACGTTCCAAGGCCTCCGGACGCCATAACTCGGCGTAGCGCTCAAAGATGGGCACAAGCTCGGCCTGCTCCTTCTGCCCGGAGCCGGATAGGTAGTATTCCCGGCCCAACTCAGCGGCGAAGCGCTCCAGCTGACGGCTGATGGCCTCCAGCGAAAACGACACCATGACCTGCTCGCCCCTAGTAGGCTCGCGCAAACACCACCCGATAACGGACGGGCCGGCCGGAGATCAGAGCCGGCCCCGGATCTTCGATGGCTTCTAGAGGAATACACCGGATCGTGGCTTTGGTTTCCTCCTTGATGCGGGCTTCGATCTCGGGATCCCCATCCCAGCGGGCCAAAATAAAGCCGCCGGCCTCGATTCTTTCCCGAAACTCCTCATAAGTTTCCACCCGATGGGTATGCGCCTCGCGAAAAGCCAGAGCCCGAGCAAAGAGCGCGCGTTGGATGTCCTCCAGTAGCTCCCGAACGTAGGAGGCGAGCTGACCGCGGGGGACCGTGCTTTTCTCCCGCGTATCGCGCCGAACTACCTCGGCCTGCTCCTGTTTGAGATCGCGCGGTCCGACGACCACGCGCACAGGCACCCCCTGTGCCTCGTATTCGTGAAACTTCCAGCCCGGCGTATGCTGCTCATCGGTATCCAGCAGCACGCTAAGACCCGCCTGACGGAGCTCCTGTCGAATCCCCTCCCCGTATTCGAGCACGGCCGCGCGCTCCTGTTCGCTCCGCCAAACGGGTACGATCACCACGTGCGTGGGGGCAAGCTTAGGGGGCAGGACCAAGCCGTTATCATCGGAGTGCGTCATGATGAGCGCGCCGATTAAACGCGTGGACACCCCCCAGCTGGTGGCCCAGACGTATTTGCGTTGGCCGTCCCGATCCTGAAAGGTCACATCAAAGGCTTTTGCGAAATTCTGCCCCAAAAAGTGTGAAGTGCCCGCCTGCAGGGCGCGGCCGTCCTGCATGAGGGCTTCAAGCGTATAGGTTTCGACAGCGCCGGCGAACTTCTCGGACTCGGACTTCTTGCCCACCCACACGGGCATGGCCATGTACGCTTCGGCGAACTGACGATATAAATCCAAGATCCGCAGCGTCTCCTCTAGCGCCTCCTCAGCCGTGGCATGGGCCGTATGCCCCTCCTGCCAGAGAAACTCCATGGTGCGCAAAAACGGACGCGTGCGCATCTCCCATCGGACCACGTTGGCCCACTGGTTGATCAAAATCGGCAAGTCACGAAAGCTCTGGATCCAGTTCCGATACGTATCCCAGATGATCGTCTCCGAGGTGGGGCGCACGATAAGCTCTTCCTCTAAGCGCGAATCGGGATCCGGCTCCACCCCCCTGCCATCGGCCGAAAGCCGAAGCCGGGAATGCGTTACAATGGCGCACTCCTTGGCAAAGCCCTCTACGTGCTCGGCCTCTTTGCTAAAGAAGGATTTGGGGATGAAAAGCGGGAAATACGCGTTCTGATGCCCGGTCTCCTTAAACATGCCGTCGAGCACCTCGCGTATCTTCTCCCAGATCGCATATCCGTTGGGACGGATCACCATGCAGCCGCGCACAGGAGAGTAATCGGCCAGCTTGGCCTGGCGGATCACGTCCACGTACCACTGCGCGTAATCCTGCGCCCTAGGGGTAATGCGTTCAGCCATGGTTGCTGTGAGGATTTCCGGGGGACCTGTGAGGAACCGGTGAGGAAACCAAGCTTGAATTTAGCCGCTCCCGTCTTATGGACGCAACGGAACTCCCCCCAAGCCCAAAAGGTAAAATTGTCCGTACTTAGTCTAAGTTTATCCAAGGAGGCGATACATGAAACCGTATGCGCATCCTGAGTCGTTGGTCTCAACCGAATGGGTAGCGGCGCACATGCACGACACCGCGCGAATCCGGATCGTGGAGTCCAACGAGGACATCCTGCTCTACGACACCGGACATATTCCGAACGCCGTGCACCTCGATTGGACGCGCGATCTGCAGGATCCCATCATGCGGGACTACATCGACAAAGAGCGCTTCGCCGCCCTCTGCAGCCGGCTCGGCATCGGCAACGACACGACGGTCGTCTTCTACGGGGATAAGAACAACTGGTGGGCTTGTTACGCTTTTTGGGTCTTTAAGCTCTTCGGCCACAAGGATTGCCGCATCATGGACGGCGGGCGGCAGAAGTGGATCGCCGAGGGCCGGCCCCTGGTGCGCGAGGTCCCGAGCTTTGCGCCGCGCCCGTACGTGGCGCAGGATCCGGACCTGTCGATTCGGGCCTTTCGGGATCAGGTGCTGGCGCACATGCGCGCCGGAAAACCGCTTGTGGACGTGCGCACCCCGCAGGAGTACGCGGGGGAGCTGACGCACATGCCGGACTATCCGCAGGAGGGCGCGCTACGAGCTGGACATATACCTGGGGCCGTGAACGTCCCCTGGAGCCGGGCCGTGCGGGAGGACGGCACCTTCCGCAGCCGAGAGGAGCTCGAACGGCTCTACCTGCAAGAGCAGGGCCTCTCTCCGCAAGAGGAGGTTATCACCTACTGCCGCATCGGGGAGCGCTCTAGCCACACTTGGTTTGTGCTCCGGTACCTGTTGGGCTTTGAGCGCGTGCGCAACTACGACGGCTCCTGGACCGAGTGGGGTAACCTCGTGGGGGTGCCCATCGAGAAGGGCCCCGGCCGACAGAGCTCCTAACGCGAAAGGGGCCAGCCTCCGCTCTTGGCTTCGGAGGGCCCGCCATGCCCACGCTTCAGGAGTTCGTCAGACTCTTCGCATCCGGCGACGATCGGATGCGCTTTGACATCCTGCTGGATCTTTCGGAGCGCCTCCCTCCGCTTCCGACAGAGCTTCAGCAGGCAAGCGCGCGCGCCCAGGCGCGCGTTCCGGAGTGTCAGTCGCCGGTTTATCTCTGGGTGCGAGTGGATCCGGAGAAGCGCATCCGGCTCTATGCCGACGCCCCCCGCGAAGCCCCCACGGTCCGGGGGTTTGTGGCGCTGCTCGTAGAGGCCCTCGACGGCCATCCGGCTCAGGAGATCTGGTCCGCCCCGATTGACCTGCTCCATCGGCTGGGCCTGGCTCAGGCCCTGGGCATGCAACGCGCTCGGGGTCTGGAGGCCATTTACCGGCGCCTGCTGGCGGAGGTCAAGCGCCAGTTGGCGGAATCCGATTCCGCATAGCCCGATGCGAGGTCCGCTTAGCGAGCACGTCCGGAACGGAGATTGCTCAAGGAACCTCCCTTGAGGGGCGGCATAGTAAAGTTTGTCCAAGCGGCGAGGAGGAAGCGCCATGGCGCCCAAGGTGCTCATGCTCGTCGGGGACTTCGCCGAAGACTACGAGGTCATGGTCCCCTTTCAGGCCCTGCAGATGGTGGGCTACACCGTGCACGCCGTCTGCCCCGGAAAGCGGTCCGGGCAGAAAATCCGCACGGCCATTCACGATTTCGAGGGCGATCAGACGTACTCCGAAAAGCCCGGCCATCAGTTCACCTTGAACTACAGCTTCGATGAGGTCGAGCCCGAAGCATACGACGCCCTGGTGATAGCCGGAGGCCGGGCGCCGGAGTACATCCGCCTAAA
This sequence comes from Bacteroidota bacterium, assembly GCA_025059945.1. Classification (NCBI taxonomy): domain Bacteria; kingdom Pseudomonadati; phylum Bacteroidota; species Bacteroidota bacterium. The sequence goes on along the minus strand of JANXDC010000011.1, from coordinate 224,941 downwards.
CGCGCGCGTGCTTGAGATCGTGCGACACTTCGCCGCCGCTCGGAAGCCGATCGCGGCGATCTGCCACGGAATCCAGGTGCTCACGGCAGCCGATGCGGTGCGGGGCCGGCGCCTGACGGCCTACCCGGCCGTGGGCCCAGAGGTTCGGCTGGCCGGAGGCGAGTACGTAGAGGTGCCCGCCGATCAGGCCGTGGTGGACGACAACCTGGTCACGGCCCCCGCTTGGCCGGCTCATCCCCAGTGGTTGGCCAAGTTCCTAGAGGTGATGGGCACGCGCATCGAACACCGGCGCGCCGTACCGGCCTGAAAGCAGGCCCTAGCCCGCAACCGAGCTCCCTTGGGGTCAATGCTACCCGAGATACGCCCTTCCTTGTGAAAATGCAATGAGGGACGCCTCGTGAGTGGAAGATGTGTGGCAAATTAAAAACTTTTTTGTTTTTTTATCTTTAACCCCTAGATAGGAGGATCTCTCATGGCTGCTTTGTTCCATGGTCGGGTGGCCCTGGTCACGGGCGGGGCCTCTGGTATCGGCCGCGCGACGGCCCTGGCATTCGCTCGCGCAGGTGCGCAAGTAGTGGTCTCGGATGTGGCCGTTGAAGGGGGACAGAGGACCGTAAGCGAAATCCAACAGGCGGGTGGAGAGGCGCTCTTCATCCAGGCTGATGTCTCCGATCCCCAGCAGGTTCAGGAGTTGATCCGAAGGACCCTTGAGGCCTATGGGCGCTTGGATTGCGCCTTCAACAACGCGGGCATCGAGGGTGCCCAGGCTTCGACGGCCGAGTGCACGGAGGAAAACTGGGATCGGGTGCTGGCGATCAACCTAAAAGGCGTCTGGCTGTGCATGAAATACGAGATCCCCGTCATGCTCCGTCAGGGCGGTGGGGCGATCGTAAACACCGCCTCGGTGGCCGGGTTGGTCGGGTTCCCCAACATCCCCGCTTATGTAGCCAGCAAACACGGCGTGGTGGGACTCACAAAAACCGCAGCCCTGGAGTACGCGCAGCAGGGCATCCGGATCAACGCCGTATGTCCGGGCGTTATTCTTACGCCCATGGTGGAGCGCTTTAGCCCAGATCCTCAATCGCTGGCGGCGATGGAGCCCATCGGACGCTTAGGACGCCCCGAAGAGGTGGCAGAGGCTGTTTTGTGGCTGTGCTCGGATGCGGCCTCCTTCGTTACCGGGGTGGCTTTCCCCGTTGACGGGGGATTTATGGCGCAATAGCGTGCTATGGGATCTTGAGCGCTCTAGAAGGTCGGCCCCGGAAAAACGGGGCCGGCCGTGTTTACACGTGCGAAACGACTTGCGCCGGGAGCCAGCAGGCGTTTTCTTTTATCGCAGTTTTAATGGGAGGAGCCGATCATGGGCAAGCGATTGCGCCATCTCATCGAGCCGGGAGCCCCTCTGCATTGCGTGCATCCCGAAAGCACGGTACAAGAGGCCGTCGAACAGATGGCGCGGCATAACGTCGGGGCGGTGCTCGTTTTGGATGCGCACAATCGGCTGGTGGGGATCTTCACCGAGCGCGATCTGCTTAAGCGCGTCGTCGCGCCCGGTAAAGACCCCCGCGCAACGAGGGTGCGTGAGGTCATGACCGAGCAGGTCGTGGTCGCGCAGGCCGATGAGGATGTGGACTCGGTGGTGCGCAAGATGCATCAGCTTAACTGCCGGCACATCCCGGTCGTAGAAGAGGGCAAGCTGGTGGGGATGATTTCGATTCGCAACCTCATGTGGCACGATCTGGCGGAAAAGGACTTCGTGCTGCGGCAGATGGAAGAATACCTCTACTACCCCCCCAAGCTGTCCTAGGGGCAGCTAGCCTTTGATCACCCCCAGGGGCCGCAACCGGGCCACGCGGCGGGCCATGCCCGCTTGTTCGACAACGCGCACGACCTCGTCGACGTCTTTGTAGGCGAACGGGGCCTCTTCAGCCAGCCCAGCCCGGCTTTGGCTACGGGCCACGATCCCCTGCTGCGCCAGCACGGCCACCAGGTCCAAGTTGGAGCCGAAGACCCGCTTTTTGGCCTGGTGACGCGAAAGCTGGCGTCCGGCCCCGTGGCAGGTGGAGTTGAAGAAGTTCGTATCGTCGCGCTGCTGTCCCACGAGCACCCATGAGGAGGTGCCCATCGAGCCCGGGATGATGACGGGCTGTCCGACTTCGGCGTAGACGGCTGGCGTCAGGGGATGGCCGGGGCCCAGGGCGCGCGTGGCGCCCTTGCGATGCACGACGGCTCGGTGGCGCCGGCCATCGAGCTCGAAGGTCTCGATCTTGGCCGTGTTGTGTACGACGTCGTAAAGCAGACGCAGCTGGGCGGCGTTCCCGAAAAGCTCGCGCCAAACTTGGCGCGTAAAGTGCGTGATCACCTCTCGGTTGGCCCAGGCGAAGTTCATCGCGCAACGCATGGCCCGATGATAGGCCTGCCCCTCCGGACTCTGAAACGGCACACAGGCCAGCTCGGGGTCCACGAGCTGTATCTTGTACTTCGAGGAGGCCGCATGCAGGGCGGTTTTGACGTAGTCGGAGCAGATCTGATGCCCGTATCCGCGGGAACCGCAGTGGATGAGCACGACCATTTGGTCGCGATGCAGGCCAAAGGCCTGTGCGGCGGCTTCGTCGAAGATCTCGGCTACGTATTGGATCTCCAGAAAATGGTTGCCGGACCCCAAAGAGCCCAGCTGCACGTAGCCGCGCTCCCTGGCCCGTTCGCTTACGGCCTCCGGATCGGCTCCCTCCATGCGCCCTCCGTCTTCGATACGCTCCAGATCCTCCGGAAGCCCATAGCCTTGGCGCACGGCCCAGTGGGCGCCCTCGAGGGCCACGCGGTCGAGTTCTTTTTTGGAGAGCGTAATGGGGCTGCCCTCTCCGGTTCCGACCGGAATGGTGCGCATTAGGCGCTCCACGAGTCGGGTAAGGCGCGCCTCATCGACGTGCTGGCGGGGAATGTCGGAAAGGAGCAACCGAACGCCGCAGTTGATGTCGTAGCCGACCCCGCCTGGGGAGACGACCCCCTCCGAGACGTCGGTGGCCAACACCCCCCCTACGGGAAAGCCGTAGCCCTGGTGCACGTCCGGCATGGCGATGGCGTGCCGCAGCACGCCCGGCAGGGTGGTCATGTTGACCAGTTGGGCCAGGGACTTGTCCTCGAGGATCTGTTCCAGGATGCGCTCCGTGGCGTACAGCCGGGCCGGGACGCGCATCTTGGCCCAAAACGTGGTGGGGATCTCCCAAGTGACCTCGTCTACGCGCACCAGGTTTTGCTTCTGAGGAATGCGAAACTCAGCCATCTTGCCCTCTCCGGTCCTTAAATATCCAGCACCACTTCGGCTTCCCAGGTTCCGTCAGCGGCCTGGGCGAAGCGCAGCCCGTGATAGGTGGCGGCTTTGAGCTGGAGTTTGGCCACTTGCTCTCCCACGGGAACGACGCCCACCTCGCCCAGGAGGCAATAACCTTCGGATCTGACTTCGGCGCGCAGCCGAAACGCCACGGGATACAGGGCGTGCGCTTCGTACCAAAAGATGAGCTCATTGAGCCAGTCCACAAGCAGCTCCGCATAAGAGGCGGCGCAGAGCCGAACAGAACGCCACTGGCGCGGCTGAGCGCCCTCTAGGGCCCCATCGGTCATTTCGTCTACAAGCCCACGGGCGGCCTCAACGTATAGGGCCGCTGGGTCCGCCCCCCAGAGGCGAAGCGCAACATCGGCCGTATGGGGTATCCAGCTGTAGCCCATGGCGAAGGTGTTATGGGCGGTGTGCGTACTTTGCAGTTCGAGGCGTCCTCACAAGGACGCCCAAGCGACATAAAGATACGATAACCTCCCCGCAGATCGCCCCGGCCTGGGCCGGTTTGCACGCTCTAGGAAGGGGTGGTATATTTTGTGAGGAGTGGACAGGTCCTATGGGCAAAATTATCGCGATTGCCAATCAAAAAGGTGGGGTGGGCAAAACCACCACGGCCATCAACCTAGCCGCCAGCCTGGCGGCCCTGGAGCAGCCCACCCTGCTCATCGATTTCGATCCCCAGGCAAACGCCACAAGTGGGGTGGGGCTAGAGCCCAGCAAGCTCTCGCTGACGATCTACGAGGTCCTGCTGGGTGGAGCCAAGCTCCCGGATGTGCTCGTTCAGCCGGTCTCCCAGCTACCCCAGCTGTACGTCGCGCCGGCCAAGCCGGATCTCGTGGCGACAGAAATAGAACTCGTGCACTGGTCAGGCCGCGAGTTTGTGCTCAAACGGGTGCTTGAGCCGCTGCGGGAGAGCTTCGCCTTCGTCTTGATCGACTGTCCCCCCTCGCTCGGCCTGCTTACGATCAACGCCCTGACGGCCGCGGATTCCGTGCTTATACCCGTCCAATGCGAGTATTTTGCCCTGGAGGGGCTAGGCCGGCTGTTGCAGACCATTCGGCTGGTGCAAGAACGCTGCAACCCGCAGCTGCGCTTAGAGGGCGTGCTGCTGACTATGTACGATGCGCGCATCCGGCTCTCCAACCAAGTCTACGACGAGGTTAAACGCTATTTCCAAGACCTCACCTTTCGCACGCTCATCCGGCGCAACGTACGCTTGAGCGAGGCGCCAAGCTTCGGCCAACCCGTGCTGCTATACGACCCTGGGAGCGCGGGCGCGAACAACTATCTGGCCCTCGCCCGAGAGATACTGGAGCGCAACGAGTGGGCGGCCGCGGAGACCACCTCCTCCTCTCATGGCGGATGGGCAGACAGCAAAACCCATGGCTGACCGCACACATACGCGCACGCGCGTCTTGGGACGTGGCCTAGAGGCCTTGCTACCTAGCCCATCTCCACAGCCCGCCCCTTCGGGCTCCGAGCTGGGGGTGATGGGCAAACTACAAGCCATCGAGATCGACATCGATCGCGTTCGCCCCAATCCGTATCAACCGCGGGAGCAATTCGACGAAGAGGCCCTCGAGGAGCTAGCCCAATCTATTCGGCAACACGGCCTTATTCAGCCCATCACGGTGCGGGCCGCCGAAGACGGCTACTACGAGCTCATTACGGGTGAGCGGCGGTGGCGCGCCTGTCGGCGCATCGGCATGCCGCGCATACCGGCCTTTGTGCGCGAGGCCAACGACGAGACCATGCTCGAGATGGCCCTCGTGGAGAACATCCAACGGGAGGCCCTAAACCCGCTTGAGATCGCCCTCGGCTACCGCCGGCTTCTGGAAGAATGCAGCCTGACGCAAGAGCAGATCGCCGAAAGGGTCGGTAAGGACCGTTCCACGGTGGCCAATTTCCTGCGCCTGCTGCAGCTGCCCGACGCCATACAGGCCGCCCTGCGCGATGGACGCATCTCGATGGGCCATGCGCGGGCCATGTTGGGCCTAAACCGGAAAGAAGAGCAGCTGCGGGTGCTGGAGCAGACCCTACGGCAAAACCTTTCCGTACGCCAGGTCGAGGAGCTCGTGCGCCGTCTTAAAACGCGCCCCCTTGTCACCGCTGGCCCCACACAGAGACCGGCTCCTCCCTTTCGAACAGAGGCCGAGGACCGTCTCCGGGCCAAGCTGGGCACGCGGGTGCAGATCGTACAGCGTTCTGGTGGCCGTGGGGAGATCCGCGTATCCTTCTATTCGCTTGAAGAGCTCAACCGTCTGCTAGAGCTCCTGGAAACGCTACCGGGATGACCGCGTTGGTGCTCACGGCGGGTTTACTGGTGGGTTGGACAGATTCGGTCTCTATTGCCCCGATAAGCCCCTCACAGGTCGCGTTGCGCTCGGCCCTCTTGCCCGGTTGGGGTCAGCTCCTAAACGGCAAACCTCTAAAGGCCCTCGGCGTCTGGGCTGTGCTCGGAGGACTAGGGGCTGAGTTGGCCTTTCTGGATCGACACTACCGGCAGTACCGGCGGGCCCACCGCTGCCGCGTGCTCGGACAAACCGACTGCTCTCTACCCGCCGCGTGGGCCGAGCTCAGCACCGAGACCCTACGCCAGCGCCGAGATGCCTACCGCAACGCGCGCGATCTGTTTTGGATTCTGCTTCTGGCGGTCTACGGCTTAAACGTGCTCGACGCTTATGTCGATGCGCATCTTCGGGACTTCGACGTTAGCCCCCAGCTGGCCGGGTCTCCTCCTGCTTCGCTCGCCCCCGGTTTGCGCTTGCGTTTGCGGTTCCGGTAGCAGAGGGCCGCCCAGGCGCCTATATTTGCCTAGCCCCCGCAGACAGGAGCGATCGCCTGATGCTGGCTACGCTGCTCATCCTTGTATCCGACTCCCTCCGTTGGTCCTGGACGCATTCCCTGGTGGGCACCCTAAACATCAGCCAAGCCTACTACGCGAACTGGCGCGAGGGGGGCGCCAACAGCCTCGCCTTTGTGGGCAAACTGGAACACGGCGCGCAGATCCGCCGCGGTCCGCACCGTTTTGAACACGGCCTCGTGCTAGCCTACGGCCAGATCAAGCAGGACAGCTTAGCTTACCGCAAAAGCGAGGATCAGATCCGTTGGCTTTTCCACTGGCAATACCTAACAGAGGGCCCGCTGCATCCGACGTTTTCGCTTGAGTGGCGCACGCAATTCGCCCCCGGCTACGACTACAGAAAAAGCCCTCCTCCATTGACGTCGCGCTTCCTGGCCCCGGCTTTCTTTACGCAGGCTTTGGGGATAACCTACGCGGCTTCGGAACGCCGCGCGGTGCGTCTGAGTCTAGCGTTGCGCCAGACCATCGTGCGCGATACCGCGTTAAGCTCGCGCTACGGCCTTAAGCCCGGGCAGCGCGTGCGCTGGCAACCCGGCATGGAGATCGTGGGGACCGTCAACCGGCAGAACCTCTTGCCCAACGTGCAATGGACGGCCCGCATGGGGATTTTCTCGCCCTACGAGCGCTTCCCGCGTCCTATAGCGCGCTGGGAGAACGAGCTGCTTATGCGCGTCAACAAATTCCTGCACGCCAACGTGAGCGCAGTATTGTACTACGATCGCGACCTCAATCCGCAGCCCCAGCTTAAGGAGGTGCTCGCGTTGGGGTTTTCGTACACGTTCTGGTGAGACCGGAGGCCCCATGCGTTTCATGAAAACTGTGCTGGCCGTGATGCTTGGCCTGCTGCTGGCCGCGGGGCTCCTCGTGGTGGGCTTCGGGATACTGCTGGGGCTGCTGATGCGCCCCGCCACGCCGAGCGTGCCTGCTCGGGCCGTGCTCCGCATCGAGCTATTCGGCCCTCTTTGGGAGCGCAAGCTCGAGGAACCTTTGCTTGCGTTGCTCGGGGGGGCTCAAGGGGAGGCGCCCACACTGGAGTTGCTTCGGCACATAGTGGAGCTAGCCGAGTCCGATGAGCGCATTCGGGTCGTCTGGGTGCGTCTGGGGGCCCTGGAGGCCGATTGGGCCCGGCTTTCGGAAGCCCGCCGGCTTTTAGAGCGTCTGCGCCGAGCGGGCAAATGGCTGCTGGCTAGTTCGGGGCCCGATGGGTTTTCGGAGGCGGCCTATTACGTAGCCACGGTGGCCGATAGCGTGCTCGGTCCTCCGGAGGGGTTTTTCGAGTGGGATGGGCTCTACGCGCAGGGGCTCTTCTTCCGCAGCGCCCTGGACAGACTGGGCATAGAGGTCGAGGCGATCCGAGCCGGATCCTACAAAGGCGCCGTAGAGCCCTTCACGCGCCGCGGCTTTAGCCCCGAAAACCGGCGGCAACTGGAGGAGCTGCTGCGCGTCCTTGACGAGACGCTGCTATCGGCCGTATCCCAGAGCCGGGGCCTTGCGCGGGATTCGCTTCTGCGCTGGCGTCGCACCGCAACGGTGCGTTCGGCTGCGGACGCCCATCGCGTTGGGCTTTTGGACGGGCTAGCTTACGAGGAGGCGATCGAGGCGGCCCTGCGTCGGCGCCTCGGCTTACAGCCCGATCGGCGGCTGCCCCTGGTGGAGGCCGGCCAATACGCTCAGCTGCCCAATGAACGCCGCAAGGGGCCGGATGCCGTGGCTATCGTCTACGCGACCGGAACGATCACGGTCGGAGAAAGCGGCCTCGATCCCCTGTCGGGGGGGCCCACGATCGGATCCGAAAGCTTCCTGCGCACGCTTCGGCGCGTGGGCCGAGACCGAACCGTCAAGGCCGTCTTGCTGCGCCTCGATAGCCCGGGCGGCAGCGCCACGGCCTCCGACGTCATGTGGCATGCCATCCGGGAGCTGGCCGCCCGCAAGCCCGTCGTGGCCTCCCTGTCCGGGGTGGCCGCCTCCGGAGGGTATTATCTAGCTGTGGCCGCCGATACCATCGTGGCCGATCCGGCTACGGTCACGGGCTCCATCGGGGTCTTCGGCCTGCACATCAACGCCGGGCCGTTCCTGGAGCACAAGCTTGGGGTGAGCGTCGACAGGATCAAAACCGCCCCCTACGCCGATTGGGCCTCGGGGCTGCGCGCGCTCTCAGCCGAGGAGCGCCGCTGGATGCAGGCGGAAATCGAGCGCCTCTACCGGAGCTTTCTTGCGCGCGTGGCCTCGGGCCGAGCTCGGCCGATCGAGCACATCGAGCCTTTAGCGCAGGGGCGCATCTGGAGCGGGCGCGACGCCCATCGTCTGGGGCTTGTGGACACGTTGGGCGGCTTCGATACGGCCCTGGAGCTGCTCTGCCGGCGAGCTGGGTTGGATCCCCGGCGCGTGCGGCTGAAAGCGTATCCCGAGCCCAAGACGCTGCTGGAGCGGCTGCTGGAGCCGTTCGTCGTCCGCGTCTCCCCGGTCGATGGGCTAGCGCAACGCCTGCAACAGCTATGCCAATCTGGGCCCATATGGATGTGGTGGCCCTTCCGGCTGTACGTCCGTTAGCGACGGAACCATAGAACGCACGCCCTCGTATCAAGACCGCAACTTAAAGCTAGATGAGGCCGACTATGACGACGAAGACCCTCGCACGGGAGGCCCTTTTGGAGGGGCTCAACACGGATTTGGCCCACGAATTTCAGGCTATCATGATGTACCGGCTCTACGCGAGTCTGGTCACGGGCCCTATGCGCTCTGAGCTACGGGAGTTCTTCACCAAGGAGATCCCCGAGGAGCTCGGACACGCCCAAATCCTGGCCGATAAGATCGCCGCCTTAGGCGGCACGCCTACCATCCAGGTCCCCCCTTTTGAGCTTACGCGCGATCCCAAGCGCATGCTGGAAAACGTGCTCCAGGCCGAACGGGAGACGATCGAACGCTACAAAGAGCGCCGGCTGCAGGCTCAGGAGCTAGACGACATAGCGCTTGTGGTGCAGCTGGAGGGCATCATCGCGGAGGAGCAGGTGCACCACGACGAGGTGCGCCAGATGCTGGAAAACTGGCCCTACTAGCCCGACCTCTGAACGAAAAACCAAGCCTGAAGCGGACGCGCTTCAGGCTTTTTTCTTCGGGTTGGCTTTTTCCCCCGAATCCACCGCGTGCCGTATATTCGCCCCGTCATGCGTTGGGCTCAAATTCACCGCAAAACCGCGGAAACGGACATCCGGGTGCGGCTTGCGCTCGACGGATCGGGTTCCCTGGAGGGCGCCACGGGGGTGGGCTTCTTTGATCACATGCTCACCCTCTGGTGCTATCATGCGGGCTTTGATCTCGAGATGCGCTGCACGGGCGATCTACACGTAGACCCCCATCACACCGTGGAGGATCTGGGCATCGTTTTGGGTCAGGCCTTCCGGGAAGCGCTGGGAGATAAACGCGGCATCGCCCGCTACGGATACGCCTACGTGCCCATGGATGAGGCGCTGGCCCGGGCCGTAGTGGACTTAAGCGGCCGGTTTTATTTCCGCTGCGAGGCCTCCTTCTCGGATCGCCGCGCGGGGGAGTTACCCGTGGAGCTTGTGCCCCATTTCTTCTACTCGTTTGCCGACGCCGGCCGCATGAACCTGCACCTCGCCCTGCTTTACGGAGAAAACACCCATCACCAGGTTGAGGCCCTCTTCAAGGCGGCGGCCCGAGCCCTGCGCATGGCGGTGGCTCTGGATCCGCGCCAGAGCGAGGTGCCAAGCACAAAGGGCCTGCTGTAGGCCATGGTGACGGTGATCGACTATGGGATCGGCAACCTGCACAGCGTGGCGAAGGCTTTCGCCGCGGTGGGCGCGCGCGTCGAACGCACAGCCGATCCGGATCGGATCACCCGAGCCGAACGGCTTGTGCTGCCCGGCGTGGGGGCCTTCGGACGGTGTATCCAGACGCTGCGCGGCCTTGGTCTAGAAGAGGCCATCCAGGCGGCCGTTCGGGCCGGAACCCCGCTACTGGGCATCTGCGTGGGGCTGCAGCTGCTCTTTGAGCGCTCCGAAGAGCAGGGCGATCATACGGGCCTCGGCCTGCTAGCCGGACGCGTGGTTCGCTTTCCAGAGGGCTTTAAAGTGCCCCATATAGGATGGAACGCGGTGCAGCCGCTCGGCTTCAGTCCATTATTTGTCGGCTTGCCCGAAAAGCCGTTTTTCTACTTCGTCCACTCCTACTACGCCGCCTGCCCGGAGCGGTACGTGGCGGCGGAGGCCGAATACGGCGTTCGTTTTCCGGCCGTTGTGCAGTGGGAGAACGTAGTGGCCGTGCAGTTTCACCCCGAGAAAAGCCAGGCCGTGGGGCTTCGGCTGCTGGCCAATTTCGCCCGGTGGCGTCCGTGATCGGATCCAGGGAACATCTGCTTCCGTGCTCTTTAGAAAATCGAAACCGATGAGCGCAACACCTGTCAGGCGACAACATGATGCTGGTCATCCCTGCCATCGATATCAAAGAGGGCCGCTGCGTACGGCTCGTGCAAGGCCGCTTTGAGACCGAGACGGTCTATTTCGAAAACCCGGTCCAGACCGCGCAGCTGTGGCGGGTACAAAACGCCAAGACGCTGCACGTGGTCGATCTGGACGGCGCCCTGCGCGGTGAGCCCGTCAACTTGTCCGTTGTGGAGGCGATCGCGCAAACGCTCGACATCCCCATCCAGGTGGGCGGCGGGGTGCGCACCTATGCGCACGCGCGCCGGCTATTAGATATGGGCGTATATAGGGTCGTGCTGGGCACAGCGGCTGTACGGGATCCGGAGCTGATCGGTCGTTTAGTACAGGATTTCGGCTCCTCGAGGGTGGTTGTCAGCCTAGATGCTCGCGATGGCGAGATACGCACCCAAGGTTGGAGGCACGGCTCAAAGCGCCAACTTATAGAGACGGCGCTGGAGGTGAAGGCGCTCGGCGTAAACCGGGTGATTTTCACAGATATCGCGCGGGATGGGATGCTGAGCGGGCCCAATCTGGAGGCCCTTCGCCAACTGGCCGAGGCTACAGGCTTGCGCATAACGGCCTCCGGAGGTGTCTCGAGCTACCGGGATCTTCTGGCGCTCGCCGATCTGGAGCCCCTAGGGGTGGACTCTGTGATCATCGGCCGGGCCTTATACGAGGGCCACTTCCCGTGCCAGAAGCTCTGGTGCGTGCACTACAAAGAGGAACTGGACTTGAGCTGCTTTACCACGGCTCGCATCCGGAGGCAGCGCTAATGCTTGCGCGCCGGATTATCCCTTGTCTAGACGTAGCTGGGGGTCGGGTAGTCAAAGGCGTGCGCTTTCAGGAGCTCGTAGACGCCGGCGATCCCGTAGCGCAGGCGCGCCGGTACGATGCGGAGGGGGCCGATGAGCTGGTGTTTTTGGACATCACGGCCTCCGCGGAGGGACGCGAGCCGCTATTGGAGGTCGTGCGCCGCACGGCCGAGGTCGTCTTCATCCCCCTTACCGTGGGAGGAGGGGTCCGATCCTTGGCGGATATGCGCCTGCTGCTTCAGGCTGGGGCCGACAAGGTGAGCCTCAATACGGCAGCCCTGATCCGGCCGGATCTGATCACGGAGGGAGCAGAAGCCTTTGGCTCGCAGTGTATCGTGGTGGCCATAGACGTCCGACGCCGACCGACGGGCGGCTGGGAGGTTTATTCGCACGGGGGTAGCCGGCCCACGGGGCAGGACGCCCTAGCGTGGGCCGAAGAGGCGGTCCGACGCGGAGCCGGGGAGATTCTGCTGACGTCCATGGATCAAGACGGTACCCGCGACGGCTACGACGTGGCGTTGCTGCGGGCCGTTGCCGAGCGCGTCCCGGTGCCGGTAATCGCTAGCGGAGGCGCCGGAGAGCCGGAGCATCTCCTGCAGGCGCTGCAAGAGGGTCGCGCCGACGCGGTGCTGGCGGCCTCGATCTTCCATTTTCGACGCTACCGAATCGAGGACATCAAGCGCTACTTAGCTCAGCACGGCATTCCGGTGCGCCCGCTGCAACAGGTGGAATCGCCATGAGCCTACCCTTTGGGGATATCCTGCCGCTTCGGGTGCTCATTACGGGCGCCAATGGGCTCGTGGGGCAGCGCTTGGTGGAGGCCTTTGCCCGCTACGCCCGCTACGATGTGCTGGCCACGGGGCGGGATGCCCAGCCCCGCTTCGGAAACCTGGGGGCGGGCTACGTGCGCATGGATGTGCTCAAGAGATCCGACATCGAGCAGGTGTTCGCCGATTTTACCCCGCATGTGGTCGTCCACGCCGCGGCCATGACGAACGTAGACGCCTGCGAGCGGGATCGGGCCCTATGCTGGCGCACCAACGTGCAGGCCACGCAGCACATTGTGCGGGCCTGTGAGCGCTACGACAGCAAACTGGTCTTTCTGTCGACGGATTTCGTCTTCGATGGCCGAAACGGCCCCTATCGGGAGGACGATCCCCCGAATCCGATCAACTACTACGGGGCCTGTAAGCTCACGGCCGAAAACGAAGTGCGCGCCAGTCTCGTAGACTGGGCCATCGTGCGCACGGCCCTCGTCTACGGCACCGCCCAGAGGTTGGAGCGTCCGAACATCGCCCTTTGGGTCATTGAGCGGCTTCGCAGGGGCGAGCGACTGCGGGTGGTTGTAGATCAATACCGCACCCCCACTTACAACGTAGACCTGGCTCGGGGCATTGAGCGCCTGGTCCGGCTCGGCGCCCGCGGTATTTACCATCTTTCCGGACGCGAGCTGCTGAGCGTCTACGACTTTGCCCGATGTGTGGCGGAAGCCTTCGATTTAGATCCGGATCGTATCGAACCCTGTAGGTCCGAGCAATTGGGCCAATACGCCCCACGTCCACCTCGAACGGGCTTTGTCATCCTCAAGGCGGAGACCGAGTTAGGCTATCGCCCTCGATCCCTGAGGGAGGCTCTGCGGGAGCTGCGCCAGCAGCTTGAGCCCCAAGCGGCCTGAAGATAAAAAAACCCCTCCAAGCAGGAGGGGCTTTTTTGCGGTCTTAGGCGGGGTCTAGGGGCTTACGGGCAGGGATCCAGAGCCTTCCAGGCCGGGCACCACTTTGGGCTTGCCTTCCCGCAGGGCCTCTAGCTCGCGCTGAGAGCCGACGAGCACGTTCCGGAATGGCCGCCAGCCCGTGCCGGCCGGAATCGGGTGCCCCACGATCACGTTCTCCTTGAGCCCCAAAAGCAGATCCGTCTTGGCGGCCACGGCCGCATCGGCCAGTACGCGCGTGGTCTCCTGGAAGGAGGCGGCCGAAACCCAGCTCTGGGTCCGCAACGCGGCCTCAGTGATCCCGAGCAGAATAGGCCGAGAGGTGGCCGGGCGAGCCTCACGGACTTCGATCAGGCGGCGATCCTGCCGCTTGAGCTCGGAGTTGAGCTCCCGCAGGCGGCGTTTGCTGATGATGTCGCCGATGCGCAGATTGGAGTCGCCCGGATCGAGCACCACAAGCTTGTCGTAGATGAACTCGTTCTCCTCGTTGAAGGCCGTCCGATCCACCAACTCGCCTTCAAGAAACTTCGTATCGCCGGGGTCCTCAACCTGTACCTTCTGCATCATCTGCCGGACGATGATCTCGATATGCTTGTCGGCGATCTTGACGCCTTGCATGCGGTAGACTTCTTGAATCTGGTTGACCAGGTATTCCTGTACGGCCCCTGGCCCTTTGATGTCCAAGATGTCCTGCGGGGAGATCGGACCATCGGTGAGCGGATCCCCGGCGTTTACAAAATCACCGTCCTGCACCAGGATGTGCCGGGAGAGCGGAATGTGGTAGCGGCGCTCCTCCTGGCCATCCCGAGCCGTGATGATGATCTCCTGTTGGCCGCGCTTGCGCTCGCCCATCCGGATAAACCCGTCAATATGGGATACGACGGCCGGATTGGCGGGTTGGCGAGCCTCGAAGAGGTCAATTACGCGGGGCAAGCCCCCTGTGATGTCTTTGGTGCGCACCGTCTCCCGGGGGATCTTGGCGATCACCTGTCCGGCTTGGATGCGCTGACCGTTTTGCACGACCACGCGCGCTTTGACGGGCAAGGGATACTCTTTGGTGATCTGCTCGCCCCGAACAACAATCATGGGCGTTAGGGTCTTGTCCTTGGACTCGATGATGGCGATATCCCGGTGCCCGGTGTGCTCATCAACCTCGGAGCGGTACGTGACGTCTTCTTCGAGCATGTGCCACTCGGCTGTGCCGGAGACTTCCGAAACGATGACCGAGTTCCAGGGGTCCCAGCGACACAGGATCTGGCCGCGCTCCACCGCCTGCCCATCCGAGACGAGCAGCTCCGATCCGTAGGGCACATTGGCGGTGAAGACCACCCGGTTGTTCTCGTCCAGGATCTCGAGCTGCCCCCCCCGGTTGATGACGACCTGGCGTTCCTCTTCTCCATCGTCGTAGACCACATAGCGCACCTTGTCGAAGCGCACCCGGCCGGAGAATTTGGCCTTAATGTTGGATTCGGCCTCTAGACGCGCGGCCGTGCCCCCGACGTGGAAGGTCCGCAGCGTAAGCTGGGTGCCTGGCTCACCGATGGACTGGGCGGCGATGATGCCCACGGCTTCTCCGATTTGCACCATGCGGCCCGTGGCGAGGTTACGGCCGTAGCACTTGGCGCAGACCCCGCGCGGCGCCTCACAGGTAAGCGGCGAGCGCACCTCGACCATCTCGATGGAGGTGTTGGCGATCCGATCGGCGAGCTCCTCGGTGATCTCTTCTCCGGCCGAGACGATAAGCTCATCCGTAAGCGGGTCGTAGACGTCGTGCACGGAGACGCGGCCGATGATGCGATCGGCCAGCGGCTCGACGATCTCCTCGTTGTCCTTGAGGGCCGTCATGTGGATGCCGCGCAACGTGCCGCAGTCCTCCAGGGTGATGACCACGTCCTGGGCCACGTCGACGAGCCGGCGCGTCAGGTAGCCGGCGTCGGCCGTCTTAAGGGCCGTATCGGCGAGCCCCTTTCGGGCCCCGTGCGTGGAGATAAAGTACTCCAGAACCGAGAGGCCCTCTTTGAAGTTGGCGATAATAGGATGTTCGATGATCTCCCCGGCTCCGCCGGTTAGGCTCTTTTGGGGCTTGGCCATGAGCCCGCGCATGCCCCCCAGCTGCTTGATCTGGTCTTTGGAGCCGCGGGCTCCAGAATCGAGCATCATGAAGATGCCGTTGAAACCCTGCTGGTCCTCGGCCAGACGGCGGTACAAGATCTCCGAGACCCGGTTGATGGAGCGCGTCCAGGCGTCGATGACCTGGTTGTAACGCTCGTTGTCGGTAATGAAGCCCATCTCGTAGCGCATCCGGATCTCGGCCACCTCGCGCAGCGTATCCTGGATGATGGGCTGCTTCTCCTCGGGCACGATGATCTCTTCCAGGCTAAAGGAGATACCTGCCCGGGTGGCAAGCTCAAAGCCCATCTGCTTGAGATCATCCAGAAACTGCGCCGTTCGGGAGATGCCGCAGGCTTTGTAAACCCGGTAAATGATGTCTTTGAGGTTCTTCTTGGTCAGCAGCTCATTGATGAAGCCCACCTCTGAGGGCACAAGCTCGTTAAAGAGCACGCGTCCGACCGTGGTCTCCACGAGCTCGCCGGCGATGCGCACCTTGATCCGGGCGTGCAGCTCCACAACGCCCTGATCGTAGGCTATGATGACCTCATCCGGAGAGGAGAAAAGCCTGCCCTCGCCCTTCGCCCCGGGCCGCGCTTTGGTCAGGTAGTACATACCCAGCACCATGTCCTGGCTTGGCACGGCGATGGGCTGGCCGTTGGCGGGGCTGATGATGTTGTGGCTGGAGAGCATAAGAATCATGGCCTCCAGGCACGCATCGTGGCTGAGGGGCACGTGCACGGCCATTTGGTCGCCGTCGAAGTCGGCGTTGAAGGCCGCGCACACAAGCGGGTGCAGCTGGATGGCCTTGCCCTCGATCAGGACCGGCTGGAAGGCCTGGATGCTAATCCGGTGCAGCGTAGGGGCGCGGTTCAGCAGGACCGGATGGCCATCGATGACCTTCTCCAGAATATCCCAGATCACGGGATCGCGCCGATCGATGACCCGGCGGGCGGACTTAACGGTTTTTACAATCCCCCGCTCGATGAGCTTACGGATCACGAAGGGCTTGAACAGCTCGATGGCCATCTCCTTGGGCAGGCCACATTCGTGCAGTTTCAGCTCCGGGCCCACAACGATCACGGAACGCCCGGAATAGTCCACGCGCTTGCCCAGAAGGTTCTGGCGAAACCGGCCTTGCTTGCCTTTGAGCATGTCGGAGAGGGATTTAAGCGGCCGGTTCGACTCGCCTTTTACGGCCGTGCCCTTGCGGCTGTTGTCGAAGAGCGCATCGACGGCCTCCTGAAGCATGCGCTTTTCGTTGCGCAGAATCACCTCAGGGGCGCGGATATCCATAAGCCGCTTGAGCCGGTTGTTGCGGATGATCACGCGCCGATACAGATCGTTGAGGTCTGAGGTGGCAAAGCGCCCCCCTTCGAGCGGCACCAGGGGCCGCAACTCAGGGGGGATGACCGGGATGACGCGCAGCACCATCCATTCGGGGCGGTTGGGCACGCGCTCGTTGGCCTCCCGGAACATGTTCACGACCTGCAGCCGCTTTAGCGCCTCGCGCTTGCGCTGCTGGCTGGTTTCGTGCATCGCCTGCTGGCGCAGCTCCTGATAAAGCTGCTCTAGGTCGATGCGCTTGAGCATCATCTCGATGGCCTCACCGCCCATCTTGGCGATGAACTTATCCGGGTTCTGATCGTCCAACTGCGCGTTCTCGGATGAAAGCTGCTGCAGCACCTCGAAGTACTCGTCTTCGCTGAGAAGCTGCTTATCTTCGATTCCGAACTGCCGCGCCGCCCCGGCCTGCACGACAACGTACTTTTCGTAGTAGACGATCTGCTCCACCTCCTTGGAGCTCATCCCCAGCAAGAGCCCGATCTTGTTGGGGATCGAGCGAAAGTACCAGATGTGCACCACGGGCACGGCCAAGGTGATGTGCCCGAAGCGCTCCCGGCGCACGGCCTTCTGGGTGACCTCCACGCCGCAGCGATCGCAGACGATCCCCTTGTAGCGGATGCGCTTGTACTTGCCGCAGGCGCACTCCCAGTCCTTGACGGGCCCGAAGATCTTCTCGCAGAAGAGCCCGTCCTTTTCGGGCTTAAAAGAGCGGTAGTTGATCGTCTCGGGCTTGAGCACTTCCCCGTAGGAGCGTTCCAGAATCGCCTCCGGGGAGGCCAGCGAGAGCGTGATGCGCGTGAAATCCCGCTTGATCTTGAGCGTCTTGGCCAGCGACAAGGCTCTATCCTCCTTTTTGGCTTATTCGATGCGCACTTCCAGCCCCAAACCCATAAGCTCGCGCACGAGCACGTTGAAGGATTCCGGAACCCCAGATTCGGGGAGGTTTTCGCCCTTCACAATCGCCTCATAGACTTTGGATCGGCCCTGCACGTCATCGGATTTGTAGGTGAGCATCTCCTGCAGCACGTTGGCCGCCCCGTAGGCCTCCAAGGCCCAGACCTCCATCTCGCCAAAGCGCTGCCCCCCAAACTGGGCTTTTCCGCCCAGGGGCTGCTGGGTGATTAGCGAGTAAGGCCCGATGGAGCGGGCGTGGATCTTGTCCTCGACCATGTGGCTGAGCTTCATCATGTAGATGTAGCCAACGGTGACCTTGCGGTCTAACCGCTCGCCTGTGCGTCCGTCGTAGAGCCAAACCCTGCCATCTTCGGGCAAGCCGGCCTTGCGCAGCCACTCTTTGACGTCTTCATAGGTGGCCCCGTCGAAGACCGGGGTGGCGAACTTGACGCCGAGCTTTTTACCGGCCCATCCCAAGAGCGTCTCGTAGATCTGACCCAAGTTCATGCGGCTGGGCACGCCCAGGGGGTTGAGCACGATGTCTACGGGCGTGCCGTCCTCCAGAAACGGCATGTCCTCTACGGGCACCACCTTGGCCACGACGCCCTTGTTGCCGTGCCGACCGGCCATCTTGTCGCCCACCTGCAGCTTGCGCTTTTTGGCCACGTACACCTTGGCCAGCTGCAAAATGCCGGAGTTGGGCAGCTCATCGCCGGCCATAATGAAGAACTGCTCGCGCTTGAAGGCGGCCTCCAGCTCCTGGTACTTCTTCATGTAGTTGCGATGCAGGCGCCGGATGAGCCGGTTCGTGTCCCGGTCCTCCACCCAGTCGGCGTTGCCATCTAATTGGGTTGGCAACAGGTTCGCGAAGGCCTTCCGGGTGATGACGGCGCCCTCAGGCACCAGAAGCTCCCCGGCTTTGGTACGCACCCCCAGAGAGCGCTTGCCCTCGGCGAGCTTGAAGAGTTTTTCATAGAAGAGCCGGTTCAGTTCGGCTAGCTCCTGTTTATGGCGGCGTTCGAGCTCGGCCAAAAGCTGCTTCTCGTCCCGTTTGACGGCTCCGTCTTTCTTCTTGCGGCTAAAGAGCTTGGTGTCGATCACCACCCCGTATAGGCCAGGAGGGGCCTTTAGGGAGGCGTCCTTGACCTCCCCAGCCTTCTCGCCGAAGATCGCTCGAAGCAGCTTCTCTTCGGGCGTGGGGTCGGTCTCGCCCTTCGGGGTGATCTTACCGATCAGGATGTCGTTGGGCCGGACCTCAGCCCCGACGCGGATGATCCCGTTCTCGTCAAGATGCTTGGTGGCCTCTTCGGAGACGTTCGGGATCTCGCGCGTAAACTCCTCTTCACCCCGCTTGGTCTCGCGCACCTGATGTTCGAACTCGTCGATGTGCACGGAGGTGAAGACGTCCTCGGCCACCAGGCGTTCGCTTACGACGATGGCATCTTCGAAGTTGTAGCCGCGCCACGGCATGAAAGCCACCAGCACATTCTTGCCCAGGGCCAATTCGCCGCGCTCGATGGCGTAGCCGTCGGCCAAGACATCCCCCTTCTTGACCCGATCACCCGGGCGCACGATCGGCTTCTGGTTGATGCATGTGTCCTGGTTGGTGCGCCGGAACTTGATGAGCCGGTACGTCTTGGTGGGCGGATCGAAAGAGACCAGTTCTTCTTCGGGAGAGCGATCGTAGCGCACCACGATGCGCGTGGCATCGACGGCCTCCACGACGCCATCGGCCTCGGCCAAAATGAGCGCGCGTGAGTCGCGCGCGACGCGCTCCTCAAGGCCCGTGCCCACGATGGGGGCCTCGGTTCGGAGCAGGGGCACGGCCTGCCGCTGCATGTTTGAGCCCATCAGGGCGCGGTTGGCGTCATCGTGCTCCAAGAAGGGGATGAGCGCCGCGGCCGCGCTTACGATCTGGTTGGGCGCCACGTCGACATATTCGACCTTATCCGGAGAGACCACCGGGTAGTCGGCCTCGCTGCGGGCCCGGACCTGGTCGATTCGAATTCGGCCCTCGGCGTCTATCGGCGTGGTGGCCTGCGCGATGATCGTCTCGTCCTCCTCCTCGGCCGAAAGCCAGCGGACTTCGCTTGTAACCTTGCCGTCGCGTACGATCCGATAGGGGGTCTCCAAGAACCCGAAGCGGTTGACCTTCGCGTACACGCACAGCGAGGAGATGAGCCCGATGTTCGGACCCTCAGGGGTCTCAATAGGGCAGAGTCGGCCGTAGTGCGTGTAGTGCACGTCGCGCACCTCAAAACCGGCCCGTTCACGCGTCAGCCCGCCCGGACCTAGGGCGGACATGCGGCGCTTGTGGGTCAGCTCCGCCAGCGGGTTGGTCTGGTCCATGAACTGGCTGAGCTGATTGGTGCCGAAGAAGCTGTTGATTACGCTGGTGATCGTGCGCGCCGTCACCAGATCCGAGGGGCGGATCTGTTCGCCCTCGGTGATGTTGAGCCGCTCCCGAATGGTGCGGGCCATCCGAGCCAGCCCCACCCCGAATTGGGCCGCAAGTTGCTCCCCTACGGTGCGCACGCGCCGGTTGGAGAGATGATCCTGATCGTCGACCTTAGCCTTGCCGTTAAGGAGATCGATAAGCTCCCGGATGATGGCGATCAGATCCTCGTGCGCGAGCGTGCGCGTGTGGATGGGCACGTTCACGCGCAGCCGCTTATTGATCCGATAGCGGCCCACCTCACCCAGGTCGTATTTCTTCTCGTTGAAGAAAAGCCGCTCGATGGTCTGCCGGGCCGTCTCCAGATCTGGAGGCTCGCCTTGACGTAGCTGCCGGTAGATGTACTCCAGGGCCTCTTGCTGCGAACGCGTGGGATCCCGGCTTAGGGTGTTGAGCAGGATCTCGCTTTCGTCTGTGATCTCCTCATCGCGCCGCTTGACGTGTACAGCCCGAACCCCTGCATCGCGCAATAGATCGTAGTCCGCCTCGCTTAGGACGTGATCCTTGTAGAGCAGCACGCGGCGCTCTTCGCGCAAACGCACCTCGCCGGTGTCTTCGTCTACTTCCTCAACCTCAGCCTCCACGACGACGTCCGTGGCCAGCACGCGCCCCACGGCCTTATCCCGGAACTCAGCCCGCGTGGTAAGGCGGATCTCCTCCGACAACGAAAACAGCCGCAGAATATCTTCGTTGGTGCTCCAGCCCAGGGCGCGTAGCAGCATGGTGACCGGAAACTTCTTCTTCCGGTCGATGTACACCCACATGACGTTGTTGACATCCGTGGCAAATTCCAGCCACGAGCCCTTCATGGGGATCACGCGCGCCGTGTAAAGCTTCGTGCCGTTGGGATGCAGGGACTCCCCAAAGATCACCCCGGGGGAGCGGTGCAGCTGGCTGACGATGACCCGCTCAGCGCCGTTGATGATAAAAGTACCCCGTTCGGTCATGTACGGGATCGTGCCCAAGTACACGTCCTGCTCGATGGGCGGCTCGGCCAGCTCAGGCTCGTCCTTGGGCACGAACGAAAGCCGAAGCCTCGCCTTGAGCGTGACCGCGTACGTCAGGCCCCGCTCTTGACATTCCTCGATGGTGTACTTGGGGGGTTCGATCGTGTAGTGGAGGAAGTCCAGCGTGTACTCTTCGCGCGAATCCTGAATGGGGAAGTTCTCCAGGAAGACCTCCTGCAGGCCCACGCGCCGCCGCTCCTCAGGCGGCACGTCCTCTTGGAGAAATTCCCGAAACGATTCCAACTGCACCGACAGGAAATCCGGATAGTCGATCACGGGCTGAATGCGGGCAAAGGAGATGCGCCCGGAGGAGGTCACCGTGTGGCGACCGTTTGGGGAGAGCTCAGGCTGGCTCATGTGCGCTCACGCCGATTGTTGGGTTAAGCATGAAATGTCTTTGTAGAAACCGGCCCGATAGGGCGACGGTTCCCCAAAGCGAGACAACAAGGCGGCCTCGGCTCCGAGTAGCCCGGAGCCGAGTGCCGCGCAATAGCAGGCGTTCTCTTTGGGGAGGCGCCGGTTACTTGATTTCGACCTCGGCCCCGGCATCCCGCAGCTTCTTGGCGATTTCCTCGGCCTCCTGTTTGGAGATGCCCTCCTTGACCGTTTTGGGGGCGCCATCGACGAGCGCCTTGGCCTCCGTTAGGCCCAGACCGGTGATGGCGCGCACCTCTTTGATGACGTTGATCTTGTTCGGCCCGGCGCTTTTGAGGATGACGTCAAATTCTGTCTTCTCCTCCACGGCCGCCTCCGCCGGACCCCCGGCCGCGGGAGCCGCCGCCACCGCCACGGCAGCGGCCGCCGGTTTGATGCCATATTGCTCCTCTAGGATCTTGGCTAACTCGCTGGCCTCCTTGATGGTCAGATTGACCAGCTGTTCAGCGAGGGCTTGCAAATCCGCCATAGGTATGAGCTCCTTTCTTCTGCTGTTGACTTTTCTACGCCGCTTCGCGCTCCGATAGCGTGCGCAGTGCGCCCACCAGTTGGGCGCCTGGCGCCGTAAGAGCGCCCAGTACGTTCTGGATTGGGGCCAAAAGCAGCCCCACCAGGTCGCCGATCAGCTCTTGGCGGGACTTCATCGCGGCCAGCTGTTCCAGCTGCGCCCCGTCGAAGACTTCTCCACCCAAACTAGCCGCTTTAAGGCGCAGCTTGGGGTTCTGCTGGGCGTACTCCTTGATCAACCGGGCCGGGGCGATGGGATCGGCGTAGCCGAAGGCCACCGCGGTTTGCCCGTTCAGGTACGCCAACAGCCCCGCATGGCCGCCGACGCGCTCCAAGGCGATGCGCAACAGGGTGTTTTTGACGACGCGATATTCCACGTTCGCCTTCCGGAAAGCGCGCCGCAGTTCCCACTCCTCGAGCACGGTCATATTGGAGAAGTCGACCACGTAGATACCTTGCGCCTGCTGGGCCTTCTCCACCAGCTGCTCGATAAGCTGGGTCTTCTCCGCTCGATTCATGCTTCGCTCCTTGGCGCCTTACAGGTTCTGCAGCACCGCCCGATTGACCTTGATCCCTGGTCCCATCGTGGGAGCCAGGTACAGGGAGCGCACGTAGGCCCCTTTAGCCGCCGCGGGCCGTAGGCGGAGGATCTCCTTCAGCAAGGCCTTGGCGTTCTCCACCAAGTGCTCCGGCGGGAAAGAGACGCGCCCGATGCTAGCGTGGATGATCCCGTAGCGATCGACGCGGAACTCGATACGACCCGCCTTTACGGCCTTGACGGCCTCGGCTACATCCATCGTCACGGTGCCGCTCTTGGGGTTGGGCATAAGCCCCTTGGGGCCGAGGATCTTGCCCAGACGCCCCAGCTGAGGCATTACATCCGGCGTGGCGATGATCACGTCCACATCCGCCCACCCCTCCTGGATCTTCTGAATGTAGTCCTCTAGGCCCACGTAGTCGGCTCCTGCAGCGCGCGCCTCATCTTGTTTGGCCGGATTGGCCAAGACGAGCACGCGCACGGTGCGGCCCGTGCCGTGCGGCAGCACCACCGAGCCGCGCACCATCTGATCGGCGTGCCGGGGGTCGACGCCCAAGCGCACGTCCATGTCGACTGAAGCGTCAAACCGCGTATAGGAGACCTCCTTGACCAACCGGGCTGCCTCCTCGAGGCTGTATTCCCGGTTGGGTTCGAATTTCTTGAGCGCTTCGAGGTATTTCTTCCCACGTTTTGGCATGATTCCCTCCGCGGTCTTAAGCGACGGCCTCAAGGCCGTCTTCCGCCTAGGCTCACTCTACGACCGTGATGCCCATGCTCCGGGCTGTGCCGGCGATCATGCGCATGGCGGCCTCCAGGGAGTCCGTGTTCAAATCGGGCATCTTCATCTCCGCGATCTCCCGGATCTGCTTCCAGGTGACCGTGCCCACCTTGGTGCGGTTGGGCTCTGCGGAGCCCTTCTCGATGCCCGCGGCCCGCTTCAGCAGCACCGGCGCCGGAGGGGTCTTGACGACGAAACTAAACGACTTGTCCGCGTAGACGGTGATCACGACGGGGACGATCAGCCCCATCTTGTCCTGAGTGCGCGCGTTGAATTGCTTGCAGAACTCCATGATGTTCACGCCGCGCTGACCCAGGGCCGGACCCACGGGCGGAGCCGGCGTGGCCTGCCCCGCCGGGATCTGCAGTTTGACGTATCCGACGACTTTCTTAGCCATGACGTCTACCGCTTATCGGTTCGAGGATCTATGGACACGCGCCGTCTGCCTACGAGAAGCCCTCTTCCGGCTGCCCTGAGAGGACCTGAAGGAACAGCGCCCGGAAGACATAGGAGACGGGCACGGTTGCGTTCACTCGTCTTGCGCGCGCACCTGGGAGAAATCCACCTCGACCGGGGTTTTACGGCCGAATATGGAGACCATGACCTTGACTTTCATCTTTTCGGGGTTAACCTCTTCCACGGTGCCCTCAAAATCCTGGAAGGGACCGCTCGTGATGCGAACCCACTCCCCGGGCCGAAACGGGACCTCTACGACTCCTCCCTGACGGGCCTCGTCGACACGCCCCAGGATGCGATTCACCTCCTCGGGCCGCAAGGGGGTAGGTTCTTTGCCTGTGGACAAAAATCCTAAAACGGCGCTGGAGCTCAACACCACGTGCTTCACTTCATTATCCAAAACCGCCTCCAGAAGTACGTAACTGGGGAAAAAGGTGCGCTCGCGCATACGCTTTTTGCCCCCCCGCACTTCCACTACGGTTTCCGCCGGCACCAGTATCTGCCCCACCTTCTCCTGCAGACTCCTAGAACGGCGCAGCTCGTGCTCCATGTAGGCGACGAACTTCCTCTCCTGACCCGTGCGGGTCTTGACCACATACCACTTGCGCAGCCCTTCCGTCGTCGCAGCCATCTCCAGACAAACCCTTATTTCAGAATGGCCTCTAGGCCAAGCGTGAACAACTCATCGGAGACGAAAATAAACAGGCTCAACAGCAGGGAGAAGATGAGCACCACGACGGTGTTGTCTCGCAGCTCCTGCTGCGAGGGCCAATTGACCTTGCTCATTTCCCGAACGACGTCCTCGAAGAACTGGCGGATTTTCTGCATGGATCGGACTCCTTTCGCGTCGTGGGGCGCGAAGTGCTGCTCCTGGAGGCGACGGGCGGATTCGAACCGCCGTAGGAGGTTTTGCAGACCTCTGCCTGACCGCTCGGCCACGTCGCCCCACGCCGGCACGGGTGGAGGGACTCGAACCCCCAACCTGCGGTTTTGGAGACCGCTGCTCTGCCAGTTGAGCTACACCCGTAGGGCTAGAGCCAACGGCCGGATTCGAACCGGCGACCCCTTCCTTACCATGGAAGTGCTCTGCCGACTGAGCTACGTTGGCTCGTTTCTGGGGAGCGGGCGACGGGATTCGAACCCGCGACCACGAGCTTGGAAGGCTCGCGCTCTACCAACTGAGCTACACCCGCTTAGCCCTGTGGGCAGGGGAGGATTCGAACCTCCGAAGGCATGAAGCCAGCAGATTTACAGTCTGCCCCGTTTGGCCGCTTCGGTACCTGCCCGTTCACCATAAGCCCACCAGACGGAGCTGGCGAAGGGACTCGAACCCTCACCCTGCTGATTACAAGTCAGCCGCTCTACCTGTTGAGCTACGCCAGCCTCTTAGATAGAACACGTCAGGGGCGTGACGTTACAGCGCGTTGCGCTTATCGGATCAAGCGCATACAAGCGCGTCGACAAAGTTAACCGCCTCCTTTTTAGCTTGTCAAGGACGTTTCGGCCGGCTTTATGGGATGTTGAGCGGCAGAGCAAGCTCCTGATTTTCCAACCATCCCGAGCCACAAGCCCGATAGGCGGCGCGTAGGCGCCCTTCGACCTCTTGGGAACGTTCACCCTCTAGGCACAGAGTCAGCAGCTCGGCGTGCAGGCGCTCAAAGCGGTATCCGTGTCGGTTAGCTCGGTCCCAAGCCGCCTGCACGTATCGACGTGCGCGCCCCAGCGCGCGACCCTCCAGAAGGGCCAGCTCCGCTAGTCCCAGATACGCGTAGGCCAGCCCCCGGTTATCTTGCGTAGCCCGAAAAAGGGCGGTCGCCTCGCGAAAACGCCACCGAGCCGCATCGAGCTCCCCCCGCACCTTCCAGAGCGTGCCCTCCCCCCAGAGGGTGTAGGCGTAGCTGACGCGGTCTCCGATTTGGCGGTACAGCTCTTGAGCTCGCGCAAAACACCGAAGCGCCTCATCCCAGTGGGCTAGCATCCGGTGCGCATTGGCCACCCCGCAGGCCGCGTAGGCCTGACCGAAGAGGTCTCCATTCCGGCGCATAAGCCCATCGGCCCTTTCGTACTGTTCCAAGGAGGCCTCGTAGGCGCCCCGCATGCGGCTTAGCCCCCCCAGAGCGCATCGGACGTACGCTTCGGCCTCGGGCTGACCGGTGCGCGTGCAAATTTCCAAGGCCTCCTCTAGATGCGCTTGAGCCGCAAGAAAGTCTCCTTTAAGCCGCAACAGACCCCCGAGCCCCCACAAGACGTAGGCCCGACCCTCCTCGTCCCGGTGACCCTGATAAAAGGCCAGCGCAGCGGAAAATTGCGCATGCGCCTCCTCAAGGCGTCCCAGAGCCCGCAGAGCCATGGCGCCCCCTACAAGCGCATCCACAGCTAGGTCCTCTTGAGCGGCGACCGAGGCGATCCCCTGCGCCCTGGTGTAACAGCCTAGGGCTTGACGGAAGCGGCCCACCAGACGCAGCGCATGCGCGGCCCCGAGATAAGCCCGGGCGCGCAGATCGGGCTGGGATTGGGCTCGACTAGCAGCCTGTATGTATAGGCGAGCCGCCTCCCAAAATCGGCTCTGTTCATGCAGCCGTTGAGCGCGTCTAAACAGACGCTGGGCCTCCGGCCGAATCGAACGCGCAGAAAAATGCCGCGACACGTGTCTTTAGTATAGCTTGAACCGGACAAAGTTACTTGGTCCTATGGGCTTCAGGCGAGAGGGAACGAGCGACGTTGCTCGGCACGGTGGCCAACGCGAGCCCGCCCACCCAATCGGCTCCGGCCATCCGGAGCGCCTGCGCACAGGCGGCAAGCGTGGCCCCCGTGGTCAGCACATCGTCGACAAGCAATAGCCTCAAACCGCGCAGGTCCTCCCCATTTCGGACCCGGAAGGCCCCTTGAACGTTTTGCAGGCGCTCCGAGGGACCAAGTCCGGTCTGGGAGCGCGTGGGACGAAGACGTTCCAGCGCGTTCCAGACCGGAAGCCCCAAGACGGCCCCCACGGCCTCGGCTAGGCGTTCGCTCTGGTTATAGCCGCGCTCTCGCAGCCGCCGGCGATGAAGCGGGACGGGCACCAAAGCCCTTAGGCCGACTTCTTGAGCGCGTTCGCGGACCTGCTCTGCTAGTATGGGCCCTAACTCCCAGGCGAGTCGAGAAAACCCTCGGTACTTGAGCGCATACACCGCCCGCTGCACCCGATCCTGCGCATCATATACCCACACGGCCGTGACCCAATCCAGAGCCCGCGCCCGCCAGGGCCCCGGAAGCCCCACCCGCTCCAGGTCGGCCCGGGGCCAGGTGGCCAGACAAAGACGGCATATGCGCACCTCCTCAGCTCTGAGTCGCTCTCCGCAGGCCAGGCAAAGGTCCGGAAAAACCCAATGCCTTAGGGCGCGCCATAGCAGCCGCATAAGACCTTGCCCTGCTCTTCGCAGGTAAGATCTGGGAGCCAGAAGCGATGTTACGGCTAAGGGGGCTACGAATACTCCACCTGCGGGGTCAGCGGCGCCATGGCGCGTCTGCAAGCTGTGCGGCCCTTGCGCACCTGACGCGCCAGCAGACCCAGGCCGCTTAGAACGAGGAGATGATACGTCAGCAGACGCCACAGTCCTAGTATGGGCACACGAAAAGCACGGGGTAGCAGGGGCGCTACGAGCAGCATGAAGAGCCCCTCCACGCCTCCACTGCCCCCTGGGGTGGGAATGAGAAGGCCTCCTAGCAGCAACAGAGCTTGACGCAAAAACAGAAGCAGCCAGTCCGCGGAGGGCACCAGGCTGGCCACCACGGCCAACAACACCCCCATGCGGGTCAACCAGACCAGTAGCGTGAGCGCGTACCCTTTGAAGAAAAACCCCAGAGGCCGCCTACGAAACTCCCGGGAGCGCACCACAAGCTCCTGCAGCTCCCGCTGCACAAGCTCCTGATAGCGTCTAAAAAGCCCAAGCCGACAGATACGCTGCCCGATGCGTGGAATCCAATCCGGACGCAGCACCAGATAGCCCAACAAGCCGGTCCATCCGAGCGGCAGGGCTAGCAACAGGACAGCTCCTCCTTTAAGCGCCCCCCCCAGCGGGAAAAGCGGCACATACCAGGCGCTTACGCAAAGAGCGAAGACGAGCGTGGCCAGCCACAGTTGATCGAAGAGCACGGCCAGAAGCGCCACAGAGGAGGCCACTCCCGCGCGCATGCGCTCGCGGCACATAAAGTATACAGCCGCCGGGGCCCCACCGATGCTGGAGGGCGTAACGGTGCCCGCAAACTCCCACCAAAGCTGCACCCGCCAAGCCGCGCGCCATGAGAGCCGCCCGGCGGCAAGCCAGCGCAGCCGTAGGGTGCGCAGCCCCAGAGAGGCTCCCAGCAACAACAGCGCCACGGCGAGCCAGCGTCCGTCAAAAGCGCCCCGCAGCAGATGCCACGGGCTTGGCTCGCCAAGGCCAATGGCGATCCCAACGAGCACGCCCAAGCTCAAAAGAAGCGGCGTAAACAGATGCCGTCGGGACAGGCGCTGCCTGCGCAACCAGGCTGACGGATGCACCCTCAGGCGACCCCTTGTATCCGAAACAACATAAGGTAGGCCCAAGCGGGCTTTTGCGCAACGAGATCCCTAGCTTGGCCGGGGCCGAAAGCGCCAAGCCGGCCCTTGGGGGGTATCTTGCACTTCGATGCCGATCTGGGCCAGCCGGTCTCGGATCGCATCGGCGAGCTCCCAGCGGCGTTCCGCTCGAGCCCGCTGGCGCAGCTCGAGCACAAGCTCCAGAAGGGCCCGTAGCTGTGGCTCGGCCGGTGTCCGCAACTCCAGGGGAGGCCATAGGCCCAGGACTTCATCCAGCCAAGTGCGTACAAGCAGGCGCACCTGCTCCAGGTTGGCCGGTGCCTGTCCGGCCAGCAGGCGCGCCCGCGTCTCCTTGAGCAGCTCAAAGAGCACGGCCAGGGCCTGCGCCGTATTGAAGTCCTCGTTCATGGCCGCCTCCAGGCGCAGCCGGTAGACCTCGGCATCCAAGGGCGAACCCTCGCCCGAGGATGCCTCCTCGAGCAGGCGCACGGCATCGGCGAGGTTCCCCCAGCCCCGCTCGGCCGCCTGCAGGGCCTCGTTGGAGAAATCAAGCGGGCTGCGATAGTGGCTTTGCAGGATGAAAAACCGCACCACCAGCGGATCGTAGCCCTGCTCCAAAAGGGGGTGCTCGCCGCTAAAGAGCTGCTTAAGGTAGATGGCGTTGCCCAGAGATTTGCCCATCTTCTGACCGCCCACCGTGACCATGTTGTTGTGCAACCAGTAGCGCACAAAGGGCTCCAGGCTCGTGGCCGATTCGCTTTGGGCGATCTCGCATTCGTGATGCGGGAACTGATTCTCCAGCCCCCCTCCGTGGATGTCAAACTGGGGCCCCAGGTATCGCATGCTCATGGCCGAGCACTCAATATGCCAGCCCGGATAGCCAATCCCCCATGGGCTGCGCCAGCGCAGCAGATGTCCGGGCTCAGCCCGTTTCCAGAGGGCGAAGTCGGCGGGATGGCGTTTTTCGCTCATCCCCTCAAGCCCCTCTCGAGAACCGGCTAAGAGCTCTTCTATGCGCCGGCCCGAAAGCTTGCCGTAATCGGGGTCCTTGCTCACATCAAAGTAGACGGATCCGTTGACCACGTAGGCGTAGCCGCGCTCCAGCAGGCGCTCTATGAGCTCCAGCTGCTCCGGAATATGCCCGCTGGCGCGAGGCTGGATATCCGGGGGCCGAACCCGCAGCCGCTCCATATCCTCGGTGAAGCTGCGCAGGTATTTTTCGGCGACCTCCATAGGCTCCAGTTTCTCGCGCCGGGCGGCCAGCAGAAGCTTGTCCTCTCCTTCGTCCGCATCGCCCATCAGGTGTCCTACGTCGGTTATGTTCTGCACATATCGGACCCGATAGCCCAGGTAGCCGAGGTAACGCCGAATGACGTCGAAGCTCACGTAGCTTTTGGCATGCCCGAGATGGGCGTGGTCGTACACGGTTGGGCCGCAGACGTAGACGCGCACAAGCGCCGGGTCCAAGGGTTGGAAGGCCTCCTTTTGGCGCGTGAGCGTGTTGTAGACGTAAAGCGCACTCATATGGCGACACGCTCCTTTCCTGTTAGGAAGGGGCTTTTTTCAACAGCGGGCGGCCTGCAAAAGCTCTCGAGCGCTCTCGAGGGCCTTTTCCGTCACGGCGTCTGCGCTGAGCAAACGGGCGATCTCGTATGGGCGTTCGGATTCCTCCAGAAGCCGCAGCCGCGTTACGGCTCGGCCTTTATGCAGAACCTTTTCCACAAGGAAGTGAAGATCGGCTTGAGAGGCGATTTGAGGCAGGTGGGTGATGGCGATCACCTGATGAAATTGGGCTAGCTCCTTTAAGCTGCGGCCCACCTTGGCCGCGATCGCACCGGAAATGCCCGTATCGATCTCATCGAAGACCATAATCGGCAGGCGCTCGCTGCGGGCCAAGATGCGTTTGAGGGCAAGCATAATCCGGGAGATCTCGCCCCCGGAGGCGATGCGCGCTAGCTCCTTGAGATCCTCACCGGGATTGGTGCTGATGAGGAACTCCACCCGGTCTATGCCCCGGGGGCCAGCCGCGTAACGGCGCCCATCTGGGCCCTGCACCCAACCCTCCGGGTCGGACTCCCGCTCTAGGCGCACCGCAAAGCGGGCATGCGGAATGCCGAGCTGCACTAGCTCGGCCACGACGGCCGATTCTATTGCGCCGGCGGCCCTGTGACGGGCCTCCGAAAGGGCCCAGGCGGCCTCCGATAAGCTTTTGCCCCACTCGCCGAGCGCCTCTTCCAGGCGGGCGCGTTCGGCTTCGTACTGGTCTGCGGCCTCCAGCTCGCGTCCGATTCGCTCTCGGTAGAGGAGCACCGCCTCTAGAGCGCCTCCGTAGCGGCGCTTTAGCCGTTCAAAGGCGCCCAGACGCCCTCGGATCGCCTCCAGGCGCTCCGGATCGAAGGCGATGCGGCCCTGGTAGTCCAACAGAAAACGGGCCAGTTCCTCCAAGGTTACCAGAGCCGAGCGCAGCTCGCGCGACCACGGAGCAAAGGCCGCATCAATCCGGGCCAATTCCTCTAGCTCCTCAGCCGAGGTGGCCAGCTGGCCCAGGACCGCTCCCTCGGATTCGCTCAGCAAAGCCCGCAGCTGGGCTGTGCTCGCATACAGGCGCTCGGCGTTCTCCAACCGGCGGCGCTCGGCCTCCAGAGCCGCCTCCTCCTCCACAGAGGGGGCTACGGCGTCGATCTCTTGAGCCTGGAAGGCGTACAGCTCGCGCCGCTCGCGCATCTGCTTGGCCCTCTCCTCCAGCGCCTGCCGTTGCCGCAGCAGGGCCTGGTAGCGGCGATAGCGCTCCTGATAGGCCTCTAGCTGCGGGCCTAAGCCCGATACGCTGTCCAGCAGGTAGCCATGCTGCTCTACGCGCAGAAGCGATTGATGTTCGTGTTGGCCATGCAGGTCCACCAGATAAGAGCCCAGCTCCCGCAGCACGGGCAGTGTGACGGGGGTATCGTTTACGAAGGCTCGGCTTTGGTTGGGGCTGATCTCCCGACGCAGGCAAAGGGTCGATTCCGCCTCGATGCCCTGCTCGGCCAGGTAGCGGCGCACGCGTTCGTCGTCCGGGAGCACATCCAGCGTTGCCTCCAAGATGGCCTTAGAGGCGCCCTTGCGGATGCGATCCGGGCTTGCGCGATCGCCCAGCAGAAGCTTTAGGGCGCCGATCAGGATGGACTTGCCGGCCCCGGTTTCTCCGGTTAGGATGTTGAGCCCGGGGCCGAAGGATACGTCCAATTCCTCTATCAGGGCGTAATCCCGGATGTAGAGCGTCCGCAGCATCGTCTTGGCGGCGCTCAGGCTTCAAAGCGACCGTGGCAGTGCTTGTATTTTTTCCCGCTTCCGCAGGGGCAGGGTTCGTTGCGGCCGATTTTTTCCCCCACCACCACCGGTTGCAGGCGCTCCCCGGGCGCCGCAGCCCGCGGCCGCTCGGGGGTGCGGCCGACTCCAGAGGCTCCGGGCTGCACCAGCGCGGCCAGACCTGTCAGGGACTCGTGCGTAGCCCGGGCGCGCTCCAGATCCATGCGCGGCCGGGCGGGGGCGGGACGGTGAGCCTGCCCCTCGGCGGCGGGCATGGCCCGCCAGATAAAGGAAATCACCTCCTCCCCCAAGCGCTCCATCATGCGCCGGAAGAGGTCAAAGGCGTCCATTTTGTACTCCAGTAGGGGATCCTTCTGCCCGTAGGCCCGCAGATGGATCCCCTCCCGCAATTCATCCAGATCGCGCAGGTGCTCGGTCCAGCGCTCATCGATAAAGCTCAACAGCGTGGCCCGCTCGAGGGCGCGCAGCAGCTCATGCCCCTGGCTGCGCAGGGCCTCCTCTAGCTGGATGTTGGCGAATACAAACCGGCTTCCGTCGGTGAAGAGCACCGAGGCGTATTCGGGTTTCTGCTCCAACGGGCTCTCGTAGATTTGCCGAACAAAGCGGAAAAAGTCTTCCGAGAGGATCTCCTCTTTACGCCGGTATGCGCTCCGGGCGGCCTCTAGAGCGCGTTCGGCCACCCCTTCCTCGCCGAGTTTGAGGAACTGTTCCCGGTCCAGCTCCAAATCCAACGCCAGATGCCGCACAAGTGCCATCCGCAGTCCATCTAGGTCGCCATCCGGGTAGTAACGCGCTACCAGGTTGTGGACAAAGTCCTCCAGCATGTGCTCCAGATCCGCGCGCACACGCCGGCCCAAGAGCGCATTGCGACGCAGCTCATAAATCGTTTGCCGCTGCTTGTTGAGTACGTCGTCGAACTCCAGTTGCCGCTTGCGGATGGCGAAGTGATTTTGCTCGACCCGCTTCTGAGCCCGCTCGATGGCCCTGGTCACCATCGGGTGCTGAATCGTCTCGCCCTCCTTCATGCCGAAGCGCTCCATGATACCCGCGATGCGATCTGAGCCGAAAAGCCGCATCAGATCGTCTTCGAGCGAGACGAAGAACTGGCTCTCCCCCGGATCTCCCTGGCGGCCGGCGCGGCCGCGCAGCTGGTTGTCAATGCGCCGGGACTCATGCCGCTCCGAGCCGACGATGGCCAGCCCGCCCAGTTCGCGAACGCCGGGCCCGAGCTTAATGTCCGTGCCCCGACCGGCCATATTGGTGGCGATCGTGACGGCCCCTCTCTGGCCGGCCTGCGCGATGATCTCGGCCTCCCGCTGATGGTGTTTGGCGTTGAGCACGTTGTGCGGAATGCCGGCGCGCTGTAGCATCCGGCTCAAGGTCTCGGAGACCTCGACGCTTGTGGTGCCCACGAGCACAGGCTGGCCGCGCTGATGATACTCTCGGATCTTCTCGATGATGGCGTTGTACTTTTCGCGCTTGGTCCGAAAGACCACGTCCTCTTTGTCTATTCGGATAACGGGCTTATGCGTGGGGATGACGACCACGTCGAGCTTGTAGATCTCGTAGAATTCGGCCGCCTCCGTCTCGGCCGTGCCCGTCATGCCGGCTAGCTTGTGGTACATGCGGAAGTAATTCTGCAGCGTGATCGTGGCGTAGGTCTGGGTGGCGGCCTCCACCTTGACGTTTTCTTTGGCCTCTATGGCCTGATGCAGGCCATCGGAGTAGCGTCGGCCCGGCAAGATGCGCCCCGTGTGTTCGTCGACGATGAGCACCTTGCCGTCTTGCACGATGTACTCGACGTCCTTCTCGAAGAGCGTATAGGCGCGCAAGAGCTGCTCCACAGCGTGGATGCGCTCGGCTCGTTCGGCGTAGAGCTGATAGAGCCGCTGCAGCCGCTCCTCCTTCTCCTTGCGCAGCAGGCTGAGCTCCTGCTCCCATTTGCGCTTACGCTTTTCCTCTGAGAGGTCCGGATCGTTGCGCAGGCGCTCCTCCAGCTGACGCTTTTGCTCCTGAAATTCCTGTTCGATCTTGGCCGTTTCGGTGCCCAAATCGGGGATGACAAAGAACTCCGGGTCCTCGCCCTGTTCGGTGATGAGCTGGCGGCCCTTTTCGGTGAGTTCGATGGTGTTGTGTTTTTCGTCGATGACGAAGTACAGCTCCTCATCGACGATGTGCATGTTCTTGCCCTGCTCCTGCAGGTAATAGAGCTCGGTCTTCTGGATGAGCCGCTCGATGGCCCCGTCCTCGGTGCGCATCTTCATGAGCTGCTTGTTGCGGGGGAAGCCCCGATGGGCCCGAAATAGCAGCAGACCAGCCCGCTCGGTGTCCCCGGCATCCAGGGCCCGTTTGGCGTCGGCCACGCATTGGGCTACGAGGCGCTGTTGGGCGTAGACGAGTCGCTCGACGCGGGGCTTGAGTTCGATGAACTTGTTTTCGTCGCTTACCGGAACCGGACCCGATATGATCAAGGGGGTGCGCGCCTCATCGATCAGGATCGAGTCTACCTCGTCGATGATCGCGTAATGATGGCCGCGCTGCACGATCTGGTCGGGCCGCAGGGCCATATTGTCGCGCAGGTAATCGAAGCCGAACTCGTTGTTGGTGCCATAGGTCACATCGGCCTCATAGGCCTTGCGGCGCTGCGGGGTGTTGGGAGGGTATCGATCGATGCAATCGACCGTAAGGCCCAGAAACTCGTAAATCGGGCCCATCCACTCCGCATCGCGCCGGGCCAGATAATCGTTGACCGTCACGATATGGACCCCGCGGCCGGCCAGCGCGTTCAAGTAAGCGGGCATGATGGCCACGAGGGTTTTCCCCTCGCCGGTTTTCATCTCCGCGATCTTGCCTTGATGGAGTACGATGGCGCCGATGAGCTGCACATCGAAAGGCACCATGTCCCAAGTGATCTCATGCCCCGTGACGGTCCATCGCCTGCCCAACAGACGCCGGCAGGCCTCCTTGACGACCGCATAGGCCTCGGGCAGGAGCTCATCTAGAGTCTCCTCGACCGTCTCCAGCCAGGCTTTCTCCAGCTCATCCAGTTGTGCATAGAGCGCTTCGCGCTCCGAGGGGGAAAGTTCAACAAGTCGCCCATCGGAGCCCACGGATCCGTCCTGAGCCAGACGGGCTTCGATCTGGGATTTTTCGGACTCGATCTCCGCTACGCGCTGCCGGATGCGCGCCTTAAATTCCTCGGTCTTAGCGCGCAGTTCCTCATCCGAGAGCGCCTGCAAGCGCTCGTAATGCCGGTTGATTTGCTCTACAAGGGGCATGAGCTTTTTGATGTCGCGCTCATGCTTGGAGCCCAACAATTTGGTGAGCAGCTTCAGCATGGGAGCTCTATACTCCTGCTCAGGCAAGACATGTGAAGATAGCGGCCCGCAGCGCCTCCCAGCAAAGACTTCGGGCAAGGAGCTAAACGAGATCGGCCATTAAACGACGCTCAGAGGAGGATCGTTTCCGACTCCAGGATGCGGACCTGGCGCGGGTTGTTGTGCCGATCCACCAAGACCACACGCGGCCGATGCCGACGGGCCTCCTCCAAGGGCATCTGCGCGTAGGCGATCACGATCACCTCATCACCCGGGGCGCCAGAGCGCGCAGCCGGGCCGTTCAAGCAGACGATGCGACTGCCCCTCGGACCGGGAATGGCGTAGGTCTCCAACCGGGCCCCGGTGTTGAGGTTTACGACCTGGACCTTCTCATACGGCAGGATATCGGCCAGCTGCAGTAGCTCCTGATCGATCGTGATGCTGCCCTCGTAATATAGGTTGGCCTCCGTCACCACGAGCCGATGCAGCTTGGATCGGAACATCGTCACCCACATACAGCGGCTACCGCTCCGGAACGGTTATGAGGATGTTGTCCAGCAGCCGGGTCGAGCCGAAGCGCACGGCCAGGGCCACAAGTACCTCCTGGCCTGGATGGAGCTCGGCCACGTCATCTAGGCGTTCTGTGTCGCAGACGGCCACGTAATCGATGCGCGCCAAGTGGGCCTCCGCGAGAATCCGGCGTATGCCTTCAATGAGTCGATCCGGATTTCGTTCCCCCGATAGAATCTGCCCCTCAGCCCATTGCAGAGCCCGATACAGCACAGGGGCCTGGGCGCGCTCCTGCGGCGAAAGGTAGACATTTCGGGAGCTCATGGCTAACCCATCGGGCTCCCGGACGATGGGATGGATGAGGATGTCGACGTCAAAATTCAGATCCCGCACCATGCGCCGGATGATCAGGGCCTGCTGGGCGTCTTTTTGCCCGAAGACGGCCACGTGCGGGCAGGTCAGGTGAAAGAGCTTGCTCACAACCGTGG
The DNA here is from genome assembly GCA_025059945.1 of Bacteroidota bacterium. Classification (NCBI taxonomy): domain Bacteria; kingdom Pseudomonadati; phylum Bacteroidota; species Bacteroidota bacterium. The sequence continues at coordinate 189,086 of JANXDC010000011.1, read as the reverse complement.
TCACACCCCGAAAATGCCCAGGCCGCATGGCACCCTCCAGGGGACGGCTGAGCTCGGTGACCACGACATACGTCTGATATCCATTCGGATACATAGCCTCCACGCTGGGCGCGAACAGGATGTCCACCCCCGCGGCGTCGGCCTTATGCAGATCTCCTTGCCAATCGCGCGGGTAACGCGCATAATCCTCATGGGGCCCGAACTGAATGGGGTTGACGAAAAGCGTGACGATGACGACGTCGGCGTGTTGCCGGGCCATACGCACGAGGGCCAGATGGCCGTCGTGCAACGCACCCATGGTGGGCACGACCGCGATGCGCCGGCTTTGTGCACGCAGCTCCGTGGCCCGGCGCTGCATTTGCCGAATATCCTGAATAATCTCCAAGGGCATGCCCCCCAGGCGCGCCCCTCGAGTCGAGCGAGGACCTACTCGTCGGCCGCCGCCTCACGCGGCAGCAAGCCGGCTTCTACAGCGTCGCGAATATTTTTGTAGATGGTTTGACGGGTAACCCCGATGCGTTCGGCTAGCTTCTCCCGGGTCGGTATGCCGGGCACTTTGAGAAAGCTTCGGACCAGACCGGCGATGTAACGCTGCCGGAGTTCGCGCACGGTCATCGTGCCCACTATGCGGCCCAGGTTTTCTAGAACTTGCTCCCGACCTCGAAGGGCCTCCTCCAGGCGAGCGCTTTTTTCGGCCACGTCCCGCTCCGCCCCCATTTCCCGATATAAGGCCAGGGCCAGCTCGTAGTATTCTATCGCCAATCCGTAGAAACCCTGATCATGATGCAGCGTGGCCAGGTTGTATAGGCACAAAGCCTGCAGGCGCCGGGCGCCCATATCCATGGCGACCTCGTAGGCCTTGCGGTAGTAGCGCTCTGCCTCCTCCCAATTGCCCTCGTCCTCGGCCAACACGCCCAGGTTGAGGGTGACCACAAGCATCCGCTCGCGCAGCCCATGTCGGCGGGCGATATAGTACACGGTGCGCAATTCACGTCGGGCCTCTTCAAACATGCCCATTTGGTGGTAGCATTTGGCCCGGTTGTTCATCGCCCGCAGCTCCCAATCCTTTTCGCCTGTGGCGGCGAACTGCTCGCAGGCTTGATCAAACCAGCTCAGGGCGGTCTTGTAGTCGTGTGCGATGTCCATCAACGCTACACCCGTGCGCAAGCTTAGCAGGGCCCGCTGAAAGTCCGTAACGGGCTCCAGCAGGTTAATGTACGCGAAGACCCGCTCATCCTTGATCCAGTTTAAGGAGGCGATAAGCTGCAGAAGCACATCGGCGCGCACCTCTGGGGGCAAACCCTCCTGGAGGAGCGCCTCATAGCGTTCGGCCGCCTTCCCGTACAGGCCCTCCTGATAGAGGCGGTTGGCCTCTAACAGACGCCCTCGGAGCGTTTCGGGAAGCGTCTCAGCGCGCGCGATGAGTTGGGCTAAATATTCGTTGTCTAACGTGGCCGTAGGCGAAGAAGCGCTCATGAGGGGCGCCCACCTCCTTCTGGCAACCTTAATGCGAATGCGCGGTAAGTATACGTTACCGGATTGCCCAAAATCTAGGGGGTAACACCCTTCATGGAGCCGATCAAGGCCGATCAGCGCTGATCAGAGGCCATCTCGCCGCCCTGATCGGAGGCCATCTCGCCCCCTTGATCGGAAGCCATCTCACCGCCCTGATCGGAGGCCATCTCACCCCCTTGATCAGAGGCCATCTCGCCGCCCTGGACGCTAAATAAATCCAGGGAGCAGCCGCTCAGCACAGTACCCGTGCCCACGGCGAGCAGAAGCGCGAAAAGATAGCCCGTTAGCTTTTTCATCCCGTCGCCCTCCTTCTTATCACCCGGCCCCAGGCCACCGGAACCGGTCTAAAGTGAACTGGATAAAGGTGGGCGCCCATCATAAGCGCGTTGTGGGCAATAGACCACGCTGTCAAAGAACCCTTGGAGTCTGGAGGCAAAGTATCGTGCAAGCCCCCAGAGGCCTCAAGGGCGAGCGAAGGAACGCCGCATTATGTGATCTGGATTGGAACGGCTTCGCGAGGCGTGCCAATCAAGGTTTACTTTTATATGGGCTCATTTATCCTCTACCGATTCTGAGCCCGTCCGGGCATCGGCTGCGGCGGGATCTTGCGTCAAGTATAACCCCCCCCGTAACATTGCCCAGTTCGTCCGAAGGGGGATGTATATGCCGCACCTGTTTACCTCCGAGTCGGTATCTGAGGGGCATCCGGACAAAATCGCCGATCAGATCTCCGATGCGATTCTGGATGCCATGCTGGAGCAGGATCCCCATGCTCGCGTGGCCGTGGAGACCCTGGTGACCACAGGCCTGGTTTTCATCGCCGGAGAGGTTACCACGCGCGCCCAAGTCGATATCGACGGGGTCGTCCGAACCGTGATTGAGGGGATCGGCTATACCCGAAGCGAATACCGGTTTGAGGCGCACTCCTGCGCTGTCTTAACAGCTCTCAAAAAACAGTCTCCGGACATCGCACGCGGCGTGGATCGGGGAGGAGCTGGGGATCAGGGCATGATGTTCGGCTACGCCTGCCGAGAGACCCCTGTGTACATGCCGGCCCCCATCTACTACGCGCACAGGCTGTTGCAGGAATTGGCACGTATTCGCAAAAACAGCCTCGAAATGCCTTATCTAAGACCCGATGCTAAGAGCCAAGTCACGATCGAATACGACGATCAGGGGCGGCCCCGGCGCGTGCATACGATCGTACTCTCCACACAGCATGATCCAAGCGTAGACCAAAAGCGCATCGAAGAGGACGTCCGCACGATTCTCATCCCCCGCGTCATACCCCCGGAGCTTTTAGACGAGCACCTCACACTCTACGTGAACCCCACAGGGCAGTTCGTGATCGGCGGACCGCACGGCGACACCGGGCTTACGGGCCGGAAGATCGTCGTCGATACCTACGGGGGCCGCGCGCCGCACGGCGGGGGAGCCTTTAGCGGCAAAGATCCCACCAAGGTGGACCGATCCGGGGCTTACGCGGCCCGGCACATCGCGAAAAACGTCGTGGCTGCGGGCCTGGCCGACGAATGCCTGGTGCAGATCGCCTACGCCATCGGCCTACCGAAGCCGGTTTCCGTTTACGTCAACACGCACGGCACGGGCCGAATACCGGATCACCAGCTAACCGCCATTATCAACAGGCTTTTCGATCTCACCCCTCGAGGCATTATCGAGCGTTTCCGCCTGCTTCGTCCCATTTACCGGCAGACCGCGGTCTACGGACACTTCGGCCGCGAAGAGTTCCCGTGGGAAGCTTTAGATGCCGTAGAGCTGCTGCAGCAAGAAGCCGAAAAGGTGCATCAGCTCGGCCACCGCAGTGCTGTGCGCACTTAAACTTCTCGGAGCGCCTCCTCATAGGAGGCGCTCCGAGAAGGGGCTTCATTGCTGGGTAAACCATTTGCCGTCCACTCGGGGCCGATCCGGGCGATTGGCCAAATTCCAAGTCGTAGCCAAGATCAGCTGGACGATGCGGGCCATCTTCTCATAGTGAATTTTGTGCGGCTCATCGCCCGGTCGATGATAATCGGCATGCGTGCCGGTAAAATAGAAGATGAACGGAATGCCTTTTTCCCCGAAGTTGGCGTGATCGCTGCGGGCCCAGAACCGATTGGGATCATCCTGGCGGTTGTAGGTGTAATCTAGGGTAAGTTTCGTCGTGAGCGCGTTCATCTGCTCGTTGATCGCATGCAGATCGGAGCTCAGGATGTTGGAGCCGATGATGTAGACGTAATACGGATTGCCCAGGCGCTCGTATTTGGGATCAACGCGGCCGATCATGTCGATATTCAGATTGGCCACGGTCTTCTCCAGGGGCACTAGGGGGTGATCTACGTAGTAGCGCGACCCCAGAAGCCCCCGCTCCTCAGCCGATACAGCCATAAAGAGGATGCTGCGCTTGGGCCCGTGGCCTTCGGCCTTGGCGCGCGCAAAGGCCTCGGCGAGCTCTAGAACGGCCACGGTGCCGGATCCGTCGTCGTCGGCTCCGTTATAAATACGATCCCCCGTGGAATCCGGAGCCCCGATGCCGACGTGATCGTAGTGGGCGGTGATGACAACGTATTCGTGCTTCAGAACGGGATCAACCCCCTCCAACAGGCCCACCACGTTCTGGCTTGTATGCCGACGGGGCTCTACACGAAAACGCACCGTCAGCCGAACGCTTTCGGGCAAGCCGAGAGGCCTCGGATCGCGCCGGTAGGCCTGCCAGTCCGGTCCCCCAACTGCGCGCAGAAGCTCCGCGGCGGCCTCCGGATGCAGATACAGCAGCGGGGGGAACCGGCTCGCTCGGGGCTGTCGATTCTGGTAAGCCAGGCTCAGGGCGCCTATGCGTTGGGCCTGCTCCCGAAACTCGGCCTTAAGCGCTTCAAAACGATCCGCTTCCGGAACCACGATCACGCCGATAGCCCCCTTCTGCCGGGCCGCTACGGCCTTCTGCCACCATTGGCGAGCCCACACGGAGGGCTCGCCATTAGGTGTAAGCGCGCTGCGACCGTTGATATGAGGCTCCCCATCGAGGACCATGACCCACTTGCCCCTAGGGTCTAGGCCCTGGTAATCGTCTCGGCCGCCTTGCACGTCGACAATCCCGTATCCGGCCAGCACTAGCCCGCCAGTGCTATCCGGCCCCGCTGCGCGAGGGATCAGCCGATCCGGATCTGTGGGAAGAGAGCGCACCTCTTGTGCGCCCGCCGGGCCTTCCAGGCGAAGCCGGACCTCGGCCAGGCGCTGTTCTACGAGATCAAAGTGCTGATAATAGGTGCCGCCATCTCCGATGGGCTCAAGCCCTAAGCGCCGGAACCACGAGGCAAGGTAGCGGGCGGCCACATACTGCCCTCGCGTGGCCGTCTCTCTGCCCTCGAGCTCATCGGAGGCCAGAAATTCCAAATGAGCACGTAGCTCTTGAGGGGTGATCGTCTGCTGGTATCGGCTGAGCACCCGTAGATCGGGCCGATAGCGGGTGGGCTGGGCCGCGGCGGAGGCGAGTCCCACCCCAAGCAAAAGCCCCAATAGCAAAATCGGCATGAGTAGCTCCTCCTTTGGGTGCGGGTTATAAACATCCCATTAGCTCCAGGGCTTCCACAAGCGTGCCGGCGTACAAAAGTTCCAGCCCCGATGCCCGTATGCGCACTCCAGACGGAGGCTCCGGCACTAGAGCGTGTCGAAATCCCAGTCGGGCCGCCTCTTCCAACCTGCGCTCCAGGGCACTTGCGGTCCGCAGTTCCCCCGCTAACCCCACCTCGCCGATCAGGACCAGCTCTGCCGGGATGGGCCGATCGCGAAAGCTTGAGGCCACGGCCGCTACTACAGCCAAGTCCACCGCGGGCTCCTGAAGCCGGATTCCGCCCACGACGTTGACGTAGACATCTTGATAGGCCAACGACAAGCCCGCCCGTCTTTCGAGCACCGCCAGGAGCACGGCAAGCCGCCGCACATCGAGGCCAGCGCTTGTGCGCGTGGGCGTCCCGAAGGCCGTAGGCGCCACAAGCGCCTGCACCTCCACAAGCAGGGGGCGCGTGCCCTCCATCGCCGCCACCACGGCTGAGCCACTCACCTCCGTCCGACGCTCGGCCAAAAACAACGCCGAGGGGTTGGATACCTCGCGCAGGCCTGAGCCGGTCATCTCGAAGATCCCGATCTCGTGGGTGGAGCCAAAGCGGTTCTTGATCGCCCGAAGCACGCGATAGGCATATTGCCGATCGCCCTCAAACTGCAAGACGGCGTCAACAACATGCTCTAGTGTGCGCGGCCCAGCCACCCAGCCCTCCTTGGTCACGTGCCCCACAAGCAAGACCGTGCGGCCCGTGGCCTTGGCCATGCGAACGAGCCGAGCCGCGCATTCGCGCACCTGCGCTATACTGCCCGGGGCGCTCTCCAGCTCCGGCGCGTACACGGTCTGAATGGAATCCAGCATCACAAGCTCGGGCTGGACCGCTTCTACGGCCGCAAAGATGCGCTCCAGATCCGTCTCGGCCAGCACATACAGATCCCCGACCGCAAGTCCGAGCCGCTGAGCCCGATGGCGCACCTGCTCTAAAGATTCCTCCCCGGTCACGTACAACAGGCGGCGATCGCTTAAGCGCTCCGCGAGCTGAAGAAGCAGCGTAGATTTGCCGATGCCCGGATCGCCACCCAGCAACACCACGGAGCCCCGCATCAGGCCGCCGCCGAGCACGCGATCTAACTCCCCGATCCCCGTAGCCCAACGGGACTCCTCTAGAGGCTTGACCGCTTCTAGCGGCATAACGACCGGAGCTTCTTGAACGGAACCCGAACGCCGAATGCCGAGCGAAGCTATCGGGGCCTCCTCCACCAAGGTGTTCCAGGCCCCGCAGGCGGGGCACTGTCCCAGCCAACGAGGACTTGCATAGGCGCAGGCCTGGCAGAGGAATCGGGTGGCCGTCTTGGGCACTTCGCCTTCCCCTCAAAGTCTATTAAAAGTAAGGCGGCCAAACCTTTTTCGCAGCAAGCCGGGCCGCTAGCGCCTGTTGGCGCAACTCGGGCACCGGGAAGTCTTGAGAAGGCAGGCGAACTTGAGCGCTTAAAGGGCGGCTTGGAGGCCTTTGCGGAAGCGCGACGGCTCTCCTTAGCTTATGCAGCCGATGGAAAGCTTTATCCGCTTCGGATTGGCTTTGCTCTTCGTGGGCTATCTAGCCGACATGCCCTACGATTACTATGAAGCCGTGCGCTGCTTGGGCATGATGGGTTTTGTTTATCTAGCTTTCCAGGCAGGAGAGGAAGCGCGGCAACGACAAAATGCTCTGGTTTTGGGCGGCATCGGCCGTTCTGATCAATCCCATCACCAAAATTTCCCTAGGACGAACCCTCTGGAACGTGGTCGATATTCTGTGGGCGGTGGTATTGATGTGGCCGTTGTTGAGACGACCTTCGTTACAAGCCTAGAGGCGCTATGGCGTCGGTAGGCCTCGTTAAGGCCCGTCTGCTGGATGCATCGGAGCTAGAGCGGCTGCTGCGCCGCCTGGGGCAGGAGATCATCGAGCCCGCAGCCGAACTGGACCGGCTCGCTTTGGTGGGCCTGCAGACGCGCGGCGTGTTTTTGGCCCGCCGCATCGCCGCCTGGATCGCGCACGATGAGGGGCACTCGGTTCCCGTGGGGGCGCTGGATGTTACGCTCTATCGGGACGACCTGCGCCTGCGGCCCGGACCTCGGATGCGCCCCACCGAGCTGCCGTTTACGGTTGAGGACCGCATGATCGTGCTCGTAGACGACGTGCTCCATACGGGCCGCACGGTGCGCGCCGCCATGGACGCGCTGCTCGATTATGGACGACCGGCGGCGATCCAACTGGCCGTGCTCATCGACCGCGGAGGAAGGGAGCTTCCGATCTGCGCCGACTACGTGGGCCGGCGCATCCCCACCACAGCCCAAGAGCGCATCCGAGTCGCCCTGCGTGAGGTGGACGCCGAAGACGCGGTCTATCTGCTTGAGGTTTCGCCCTGATGCACGCTCAAGCTGTCGCCCCCCTTACGCACCTGGAACACCGGCATCTGCTGGGGCTAGAGGACTACTCGGCCGCCGAGATCGAGCTCATCTTGGAGGCGGCCCGGTACTTTCGCCAGATACTGGAGCGGCCCGTTAAAAAAGTGCCCACGCTGCGCGATCGCACCGTCGTCAACCTGTTTTTTGAACCCTCCACGCGCACGCGGATCTCCTTCGAGCTCGCCGAACGCCGCCTGTCGGCCGATGTGGTCTCCTTTCAGGCTGCGGGCTCCAGCCTGTCCAAAGGCGAGACGCTGCGCGATACGGCCCGAAACCTGGAGGCGATGAAGATCGACATGCTCGTCGTCCGGCATTGGGCCTCTGGCGTACCGCATCAGCTAGCGCGCTGGACGTCAGCCCAGATCATCAACGCCGGCGACGGGGCCCACGAGCATCCCACACAGGCGCTATTGGACCTCTACACGCTGCAGGAGCGCTTCGGACGCATCAGGGGGCTGCGGGTGGCTATCGTCGGGGACATCGCGCACAGCCGCGTGGCGCGCTCCAACATCCACGGGCTGCGCAAGCTGGGGGCCTCCGTGATCGTCTGCGGCCCCCCTACGCTGCTTCCTGCGGGAATCGAAACGCTGGGCGTAGACGTCACCACGAACCTAGAGGAGGCCTTGAAAGGGGCCCACGCCGTGATCGCGCTGCGCCTGCAGCGCGAACGCCAGCAGTCCGGTCTTTTGCCGAGCCTTCGGGAATACCACTTCACCTACGGCATCCGAGCCGAACACCTAGAGCGCTACCCCGATCTCGTCATCCTACACCCGGGCCCTATCAACCGAGGCGTGGAGCTGGCCGACGAGGTGGCCGACTCCCCTCAGGCCGTGATCCTAGATCAGGTCACCAACGGAGTGGCCGTGCGCATGGCTGTCTTGTACCTGCTGGCGGGCATGCCAAAGCCTGAGACCCTTCCGTAGCGGGACGTCCTTAGCCCGCAGGTCGGCGTGCAGCGAGCTATAGCGCCCGCCTACACCCTGAGCTGGGCATCCATCGGAAAGAAAAGGCCCGCTTTCCGGTCTGTATCCAATCCGAAAAGAGCACAACGGTAGCGTGGCGGTCGACGGGCTCATACACATCGACATACGCATCGAGCGGAACTATGCCGCTCCGAAACCCACGCTGAACCGCTTCCCTGGAGATGCACAGAATGCGAAGGTCTGAGGCCGACTTGCCCGCTCCGATCGCTTTGCGCCAACTTCACTCGGCTGATGGGAGGCGCACACGTCATATGCGGACGCTGCTAACAGGGGTCCTGCTCGTATCTACCGCCTTGCGGCTTTGGGGGCAAAACGCGGACCCTTTACTAGACGTGCTAAGGGCCCAAGATGCGCGCCATCTGCCAACCTTGCTAGCCGTCCTAGAGCATCCGGAACCGCGCGTACGCGCCCGCGCGGCTTTCGCCCTGGCCAGCCTGCAGGATACGGTTGCGCTGCCCGCCCTCGGAAAGGCTCTTGAGGATCCTCACCCCGAGGTGCGGCAAGAAGCGGCCTTCGCCCTGGGTCAGCTCTTCTCCGCCCGGGCCGCTGGAGCTCTATGGAATCGCTTGCTGCAAGAGCCCTCCTCCGCGGTGCGGGCCACCTTGCTGGAGGCGATCGGCAAGTGCGCGGACGCAGTAGCCCTGGGGCAGCTTGTGCGCTGGACTCCCCCGGAGCCGGCCGATACCGTGGCCTGGCTCTGGGCGATCGCGCGCGCTGGACTTCGCGGGGTCTCCAGTCCAGAGGCCGCGCGCGCGGCCCTGGGCGGGCTTGCTCACCCCCACCCCGAGGCCCGGCGGGCTGCGGCCTACTACTTTAGCCGCGCTCCCTTGGGGGCTTGGTCAGAGCAAGCCCCTCTGCTCTGGCGCATATTGGAAAGCGATACTTCGGGCCCTGAAGAGGCTACCGGGTACCTGGTGCGGGCCCTGGGCCGTCTGGTGCAACCGGAGGATCGCCACCGCCTTGTACGCGTCCTGAAACATCCGGATTGGCGGGTGCGCGTGGAGACCGTTCGGGCCTTAGCCCAGATCCAACCCTTCCCGTGGGAGGAGGTCTCGAGGGCTCTTGGGGACCGAAGCGCGCACGTACGCTTGGTCGCCTTGGAGGCGCTAGCGGAGGCTCCGGGGCGGGCTCCTGAGTCCATGCTGGCCCTTCTGCGGGCCCGTCTTCGGGAGCCCCAACTAGAGCCCTGGGAGCGCGGAACGCTCCTTGTGGCCCTGGCTGCGCACGCACCCGCAGAGGCCCTTCGCATCGCGCAAGCGCTCCACAGGATCCCCCATCCGTTTCTTCAAGCTCGCCTAGCTGAGGCCTTAAGCCGCATCGAGCATCCGGAGGCCCGCACCCGGCTATTGCGATCCTGGCGGATCCAGCTTCGCGCCTCCGGATCGGCCGTGGTGCGCAACGCCCTCTTTACGGCCCTACGCCGACAACGCGAGGCGGGCTGGCTACCTGCGCCCCAGGCCTTGGAGCTTTACCGCGAGGCGCTTCTTTCCCGGGATCTCGCCCTTATGACCCTGGCCGCGCAGGCCGCAGCTTCCGATACCCTACTGGGTCGTAGGCTCGTGCCTGAACTCCTGCGCCTGCTAGAGAGCCTAAAAACCCCACAGGACGTAGAGCCCATGGAGGCCCTGATCCGGGCGCTTGTGCGTCTGCGAGCGCCTGAGGCTGTCTCGGTCTTGGAACCGCTTAGCCGGGATCCTAGCCCCGTGATCGCACACCTAGCCGCTTCCGGCATCGCTGCCCTAACGGGCCGGGCTGTCTCAGCGCCTCGCCCATCGCCTCTGAGTCCGGTATATCAAGCCGAGGAGGTCTTTCCCCTGCTCGGCCGCAGACCCCGGGTCGCGATCAAGACCCCACGCGGCGAGTTGATCGTAGAGCTCTATCCGGATCAGGCGCCTTTTACGGTGTGGAATTTCCTTCAACTGGCTCGCTCTGGTCGCCTTGACGGGGTGCCGTTTCATCGCGTGGTCTCAAACTTCGTCGTGCAAGGTGGCGATTTCCGGCGCGGCGACGGATGGGGCGGACCGGACTACGCGATTCGCAGCGAATTCGGACGGCTGCGCTTCGAACGCGGCACCGTGGGCATGGCCAGCGCGGGCAAGGACACCGAGGGCAGTCAGTACTTTATCTGCCACAGCGCTCAGCCGCATTTGGACGGCCGCTACACCGCTTTCGGACGCGTTCTGACGGGACTGGAGGCCTTGGATCGCATACTGCCGGGAGATCTAGCCCTGCGCGTATATCTGATCGCCGAATGAACCCTTTGCAAACCGCTGCCCCGTCTGAGATCCCTCCGCCTGACCTGGTGCGGGATCCGGACCGCATAGGGGCCTACTTGGCGGACGCCTCGGGCTTCGGTCCGGCCTGGGCTTTGGGACTGGTGCGGCCCGCCTCGGAGGCCGAGGTGGCGGCTTTCTTAAGAGGCACACTCCAGAAGCCCGTACCTGGCTCAAGGCGGCTTCCCGTTCCCGTGCTGCCCCAGGCGGGGCGCAGCTCCCTTACGGGCGGGGCCGTGCCGCAGGGGGAGGTTATCCTCTCCGTGGAGCGCCTGAGCGCGATCGGACGCTTGGAGCGCGTAAGCGCCACGGAGGCGCGCTTGTTCGTCGAGCCCGGGGTCCGGTTGCGCCAGCTGCAGGAGCACCTTGCAGAGCGCGGCTGGTACTATCCCCCCGTGCCCACTTACCAGGAGGCCTGCCTGGGGGGCACGGCCGCCACGAACGCCGGCGGGGCCGCCACCTTTAAGTACGGCTCTACCCGGGATTGGATCGAGGGCCTGCGCGTGATCTTGTATAACGGCGACCTGCTTGAGCTGTGGCGGGGCCAAGCCGTGGCCCGGCCGGGTCAGCGTTTCGAGATCACGCTCTCCTGCGGATCCCGCCTTGAAGTCCCCGTGCCCACATACCAGACCCCGCCGCTTAAGAAAATCTCGGCCGGATATTACGGGTCCGATCCGCTGGACCTCGTGGACCTCTTTATCGGCTCCGAGGGCACGCTGGGCGTGATCACGGGCCTCGTGGTGCGGGTCGTATCGCTTCCGCCCTCGGTGCTAACGGGGCTGCTGTTTTTGCGCTCCACGGCGCAGGCTTTTCGGCTCTCGGCCTCGCTGCGCGACCTGGCCCTGAAGACTCGATCCGGAGAAGCCGGCGCGGATGTGCGCGCAATCGAGTTACTGGATGCCGCTTGCCTGAAGCTGCTGCGGCCCCAGAGCGAACGCTGGCGGCTTCGGGTGCCATCGTGGGCTCAGGCCGCCGTGCTGGTGGAGGCGGAGCTCTCAGAGAGCCTGCACACGGAGGAGCTAGCCGAACGCTACGGGCGATGGCTTGCCGGGACTTTGGGAGATCGCGACCCCCTCGGACGCCTATGGGACGTCATCGTCGCCGCGGGGGCCGATGTGGAAGCGGCCGAGTGGGCGCTCAGCGACGATCCGGTCCGAAGCGCGGAGCTCGTCGCCTTCCGAGAAGCCGCCCCCCAGACGGTCAACGAACTCCTCGGCCGCCGCCGCGCCCAGGACCCCGAGGTGCGCAAAATCGGCGGGGACCTGATTGTTCCTGTAGCAGAGCTAGAGGACTGCTATCGGGCCTGTCAGCGGGCCTTTGCACGACGGGGTCTAGAGGCGGCCATCTGGGGGCATGTCTCCGACGGCAACCTGCATCCTAACGGCTTGCCCCGCACGGCCGCCGAGGTGCGCCTTGGTTATGAGGCCCTGCTGGAGCTCGGAGATTGGGTGCGCGCCCGCGGCGGATGCCCCCTTTCGGAGCACGGCGTGGGCCGCAATCCCGTCAAACAAGCCCTTCTGGCGCGCTTTTGGGGCCCGGACGCGCTGGCCCAGATGTGGGCCGTCAAGCGGGCCTTGGATCCTTTTGAGCGCCTGGCGCCGGGTGTGCTACTGCCTCCCCTTGAGCCGGCTTAGGCCCTCATCTGGCGCGCTCAGGAGCTAAGGCGCGGACGGGCGCCCGCAGGCGCACCCGACCTGCCCGCGCAAATTCCAGCTCCACCGTCACCGTATCTCCGGCCCGGAGGGCGCGCTTAAGCCCGATGAGCATCACATGCAGCCCCCCTGGGACGAGCTCCACCGTAGAGCCGGCCGGCAGCGCGATGTAGGGCACCGGCTCCATGCGCCGCATCCCGCCCGCCGCGCTCACGGTGCGATGCAGCTCCACGCGCGCGGCCACCTCCGCATATGCCGCACGCAAGGTATCGGCCGCAGCCTGCGTGTTGTGCAGGCGCCCATACAGGGCGCTATTGCCCCCGCTTGGAGCGGGCCGCGCCCAGGGATCCTGAAAATGCAGGCGATGCGCCTGCTGCGCCATCAAAACCGCCGCAAAGGTTAGTAAGGGGGCTAGTCGGATCATAAGGCCTGCTCCCTTTGCTCTCGCCACAGAAAGAGCACGTCGCGCCGGACGCGCTCCGGATCAGCCCGGGTGCCCTCGTAATGCCGCCGCACGCGACCCTTCGCGTCCAGAAGGCTGACGCGGTCCGTATGGTCGATGAAGTAAATCGGCTCCCCGTTTTCGGCAAAGCGCGTCCAGCCCCGGCGCCGGAGCACGCCCACCTGATCCAAAAGGGCCTGGATTTCGGCCTCTGAGCCGGTTAGCAGCCACCAGGCGGGCCCTCTCAACCCGTAGAGCTCGGCGTATCGCCGGAGTTTATACGGGCGATCGCGCTCCGGATCCAGGCTGATCAGCACATAACGGATCCGCACGGAATCCGGGATCCGCTGAGCGATCTGGATCATGCGCTCCGTGATCATGGGGCAGATATCCGGACAGTGCGTGTAGATGTACCCCAAAAGGGCTGGCCCTCCGTTTAGCGCCTCGGGCAGACGCACAGGGAGGCTATCCTGGTCCAGGAGTCGCACGGGCCGGCGCGACAGATCCGCTTCCACAGCCGGCCTTGCGCAGGCTCCAAGGAGCGCAAACCCGATTATCCATCGCAAGCGGCTCATCGTCAATCAGCGTCCAGTAGGCTGTACCGGTAGTGGGCTACCGGGCAAATATGGCGGGGCGTTTTCGTATGTGCTGCGGAGCACATCCCAGATCACGGGCGTGTAGGCGATCACGATCAGGATCAGAGCCGCTACGATCCAGGGCCGGAAGTTGGCTAGCGCCCGCACCGGTTCATCGTGATACGCCTCCGCCAGCGGAAAGACCAAAGCGGGTTCAGCCGCCGGCCGGGCCATGAGGGTGCCAAGGAAGCTGATCAGATACAGCACAAAGGCCAGCGTCATGATCACCCCGCCCACCACGGCCATATCGGCCCACAGGACCCAGTCCTCCCGGTAAAAGGGGCTACTGGGGTTGAGGTACGTTACGCCCATGTTCGTGCGCCGCGGCATGCCCAACAGGCCCCCACGGCTCATGGCGAAGGAGAAAAGCAAAACCCCCACAAGCCACGTCCACGGAGCGGCCACAGCCAGGCCCGTAAAACGCACCTCTTTACCCGAGGCCTGGCCAAGCAGGTAGAGGCTCATCCCCAAAAAGGCCAACAGCACGGGGCCGGCCACGGTCATGTGAAAATGCCCAGGCACCCAAGAGGTATTGTGTACGGCCGCATTCATGCCATAGGAGGCGTTGATGATGCCCGAAATGCCCCCGAAGATGAAGATGACCAGGCCCGCTATGAGGTAGCTAAAGAGCCACTGCTTGCGGCTGAAATACGGTTGCTTCCAGAGCCAGCCGAAAAGCCCGCGCGCCCCGCGCAAGCGCCCGGCGTACTCCAGCGAGGCGGCCACGCTAAAGGCCGTGATCAAGCTCGGAAGCGCCACGGCGAACGTGAAAAAGGCGTGCAAGAGCTTCCAATTGGCCCCGATTGCAGGGTCCATGTACTGATGGTGCGTGCCGACGGGAATGGAGAAAACGATGAAGAGCAAAAACACAAGCCGACCCGCCGCGTCTGAGTACAGCTTCCCGCCGGCCAACTTGGGCAGCATGGTGTAGTACATCACATAGGCCGGAAGCAGCCAGAAATAGACCAGCGGGTGCCCGAAGAACCAAAAAAGCGTACGGGCCAGCATCACGTTCACCTCCTGCGTCCAACCCAAGGACCATGGAAGCAGCAAAAACAGGATCTCCACGGCCACAGCCGAAGTGGCGATCAGCCACACGATAAAGGTCGCGAGCATACCCACTACGGCCAGGGGCGTCTTCTGGTCCGGGTTTTCGCGACGCCACCCCAGATACAGGGGAATCCAGTTGAAAAACGCCACCCAGGATCCCACCACAAGCAAGGTCAGGCCCAGGTAAAAGGCCGGATGCGCCTTAAGCGGCGGATAAAAGGTGTAAAGCACCGAGGCCCGCCCGGCGAAGATCGCCGCGGCCGCCATCAAAGAACCCAACACCATGAGCAAGGCCGACAGCCAAGCCCAACGCAGCTTGAGGCGTTTGCCCAGGGCATAGGGTATGAGCGCATTTCCAAAGGCCACAGCAAAGAAGGTCGTAAAGACGATCGCGTTGAAGACCCCATGCAGGGTGAGCCCCTGATAGTAATTCGGGCCCAAGAACGGATCCCGTTGCACGATCCCGGCGCGCATGAGGGTCTGCATAAGCCCCCCATAGACGCCCATGGCGAGCAACACGAGGGGATAAAGCAGCTCTAAGAGCAATAGCCGACGTTCGCTTCGCGTTAAAACCATGCGCATGGCCGTCCCTCCTATTGGACGAGAATCGTGGCGTTCATGAAATGGTGGTTGTCGCCGCAGTACTCATGACAGACGATCTTGTAGCGGCCCGGCCGGTCGAAGCGCACCCGCGCGTAGGTCACCGCCCCGGGCACGGCCATCAGGTTTACGTTTTGGCCCGTATAACGGGGAACCGCCACGGCCATGAGCGCGGGAAGGCGCATGTGGGCTTTGCTGGCCGTCTCGTCCTCGATCATAAAGCCGTGGATCACGTCCAGCGACGTCAGGTATAGATCCACCGTAGAACCAGGGGGCAACCGGATTTCCCCCGGACGAAACTCCCACATCCGAGCGATCATCTGCAGCTCATAGACCCCGGGCTGGCGCTCAAAGAGCGTATCGCGCTCGAAAGGCTCCCGGTCCACAATGCAAGTGGGCACCCCGACGTTGCGGCCCGCCGAAGCGTATACGACGGCTATGAAGAAAAGCCCTAACAGGCCCAAACTGAACCCCAAAGTCAGGCGTTCGGCGCGGTCCATGGCCTCTTACCCCCTGGCTAGGATCTCGAAGTAGAGCACAAACCACAAGAGGGCGAAAAACGCAAGCAGCGCCCCTAGAAAAGCGAGCGCGCCTTTCGGATAGAAGGACTCCTCCGACATAGGCTCTGCCTCCTCATATTGCCTTCGGACAACAATATAATGTCCATTGCTCGATAAAGCAACCTGATAATCTTTTTATCGACTTATCGACATTTCCCCCAAACCCGGGCGCGGGGATCTTTCAGAGCTTTGGTGGGTTTTCATTGTCAATACAACAAACCCGAAAGGCGCGCATGTCCTCTGCCCAACCCAATCGGCTCATCCGCTGCGCAAGCCCGTATCTGCGCCAGCACGCTTACAACCCCGTTGATTGGTATCCCTGGGGGGAGGAGGCTTTCGAGCGGGCGCGGCGGGAGGACAAGCCCATTTTGCTCTCCGTCGGCTACGCCTCCTGCCACTGGTGTCATGTAATGGAGCGGGAGTCGTTTGAAGACGAGGCCATAGCCGCACTCATGAACGCGCACTTCGTCTGCGTTAAGGTCGACCGGGAGGAGCGCCCAGATGTGGACGCGGTCTACATGCAGGCCGTGCAGGCCATGACGGGTCATGGGGGGTGGCCGCTAACGGTTTTCCTGACCCCTGAGGGCGCCCCATTTTACGGAGGCACCTATTTCCCGCCAGAGCCGCGCGCTGGGCTACCCGCTTTCCGACAGGTGCTGGAGGCGGTGGCCACGGCTTGGCGGACGCGTCGGGAGGCCATCCAGGAGGCGGCCCAGACGCTTCTGGCGCATTTAGAGGCCGCTGCGCGTCGGTGGGCCAAAGGTGAGCTTTCGCCCGGGCTTCTGGATCGGTCCTATGCGGAGCTAGCCCGGCAGTTTGATTCCCGCTATGGAGGCTTTGGCGGGGCCCCCAAGTTTCCCCAGGCCATGACGCTTCGGTTTCTGTTGCGTTACGGCTGGCGCGCGCAAAGGGCCGAGGCCTTACAGATGGTCCATTTTTCGCTCATTCAGATGGCCCATGGCGGCATTTACGATCAGCTCGGCGGCGGCTTTCATCGGTACGCGGTGGACGCGCGTTGGCGGATTCCGCACTTTGAAAAAATGCTCTACGACAACGCGCTTCTGGCCTGGACCTATTTAGAGGCCTGGCAGCTTACCCGAGAGCCCGAGTTTCGGTGGGTGCTGGAGCAAACCCTCACGTATCTGCTTCGCGAGATGCGGCATGAAGCGGGCGCCTTCTTTAGCGCTCAAGACGCGGATTCCGAGGGCCAGGAGGGCCTATACTATACGTGGACGCTGGAGGAGTTGCGCGCCGTCTTGGGTCCGCACGCCCTGCGCGCGGCGGCCTACTACGGGGTCTCTAGGGAGGGCAACTTCGAGGGCCGCAACGTGCTCTTTCGCCCCTTTACGGAGGCCGAGTTCGCCGCCCTACAGGGTCTGGAGGCCTCCGCCTGGGCCCGCGAGCGCGAAACCATCCGCACAGCGCTTTTAGAGACGCGCACCCTGCGTCGAGCCCCGGAACGGGATGAGAAGATCTTGGCCTCCTGGAACGGCATGGCCGTGCTGGCCCTAGCCCAGGCCGGGCGCGCCCTGGGTAGGCCCGATTGGCTTGAAGCGGCGCAGCAGGCCGGGCGCTTCCTGTGGACCCACTTGGTTCAGGGGGGGCGCGTGTATCGATCCTGGACGCATGGGGAGCGCCTGGAGCTGGGCTTCTTGGAGGACTACGCCTGGCTGGGGCTTGCGGCCCTGAGTCTATATGAGGCCACCTGGGATCGGATGTGGCTGGAACGCGCCCGCACCCTGGCCGAGGCCCTCTGCGCGGAATTCTGGGATACGGCCCTGGGGGGCTTTTGCGATACCTTGGCGGATCACGATCCGCACCTTCCTATAAGGCCGCGGGAGCGCACAGATCAGGCCACCCCGGCCGGCGCCTCCGTGGCCGCCGAGCTCCTGTGTCGGCTTGCCGCGATCTGGGATGAGCCTCTTTGGCGAGAGCGCGCCCGCGAAACGGCCGCCTCCGTGGCCGAGCTCATGGGCCGCTATCCGGGCGCCTTTGGGCACCTGCTGGGCGTCTCGGATGCGCTCATTTACGGGTTGCGGGAGGTCGTTCTGCTCGGACCTGCGGGGGAACTGGCCCCCCTTCGCCAGATCGTCGATCAGGCGTACCTGCCCGATCTGGTGCTGGCCCACGGTCCGGGGGAGAACACCCAAGCTGAGGTGATCCCCCTTTTGCGAGGGCGCCGCATGCTCGGAGGCCGACCCACGGCCTACGTGTGCCGGAACTTCACCTGCCTGGAGCCCACAACGGATCCGGAGCGGTTCCGGGCGCAGCTCGGCCTAAGCGCTTCGGAGGCTTTGTAGACTTGCGATCGTCCGCAAGCGGCTCATAATAATGGGGATCACAAGCGCGGAGGCGTTATGCTCCCTCCCTTCTTACGGGGTCCCGTACCAGGTTTGCCCCCCGTGGTGTCGGCTTGGCTGCGGGGGCTAGAGGAGGTCGAGGAGACGGTGCGGCGCTGGACGGCGGATTTGGAAGAGGAGGGCTTTTGGTGGAGGCCCGCGCCGGGGTTAAACCCGATCGGCGGCATCTTGCGGCATATCGCACGCGCTTCGCGTCGGCTTTTGGCCTACGGGCTGGACCGGCCCCTTCCGGCCGATCTTGAGGGATTGCCCGTGGGGGCTGAGGAGTTCGAGCCCCTCGGCCAGCGCTCCGCCGAGGTTCGGGCCGAGTTTGAGCAGGCCTGGGCGGAGTTGCGCGCGGCTTACCAGGGTCTTGCGGAGGCCGATCTAGCACGCCTTGTGCACGTCGGCCGCCGGCGCATCGCCGTGCAGGCCGTGTTTGTTTTGCATCACCTCGTCGAGCACGCCCAACATCACGCCGGACAGCTCATCGTGCTGCGCAAGCTCTGGGAGGCCCGATCAGGCGCTCAGCAGCAGTCCTAGGCCCGCGGCTACGGCCGCGACCCCGAACGTTCGGCCCCAAGAGGGCCGCTCAAGGCCCATAATCCAGGCGATAGGCACGGCGAGCACAGGGCTCAGAGAGGAAAGTGTGGCGGCCACGGCCAAGGGTGCGTGCACCAGCCCGTAGACGAAAAACGTGGCCCCTCCGTAGGCCTCAAGCGCCATCACCCAAAAATACCGACGCAGAACCGTAAAGGGCAGCGCCCGGGGGGTGCCGGGCATAAGCCAGGCCGCCATAAGGGGGCAAATCCCCAGCGCCAGGAGCATGCGCACGGTGTTTACAGCGGGCGTCGACAGGCCCGTGCCGCCTTGGTCGATAGCCACGTTGTTGAGCGCCCACAGCAGAGAGGCGGCGAAGGCCAGCCCCAGGCCGACCGATCGGCGCCCGGCAAAGCGCGGGATCGGACCACCGGATTCGAAGACCTCTTGGGGGCCATAGAGGATCACAAGCCCCATACCTCCGACCACGAGGAGCAGTCCGGCCCACTGAAGCCCGCTTAACGGCGCCTCTCCGAGCGCCCATCCTCCCAGGGCCGTCCAAATCGGATACGTGGAGGCGATCGCCAGGGCCCCTGGCACCCCCAGCGTGCGCGTGCTCCAGAAGAAGAACACATCTCCTAGGCCGTAGGAGGCGATCATGCTCACAACAAGCCATCCCAGACGGCCCCCGTCGAGCTTGCCCCAGTCCGTCCAAACGCCTGCTGCGAGGACCGTGAGGGCGAAAAGCGGAAGCGCCACAAGGGCCCGGCTTGTGTTGATGGCGTATCCGGAGTAACGTCGGATAAGGCGCCCGTAGGCGGCTGTTCCCAGAGCCCAGGTCACGGAGGAAAGAAAAGCGCTTGTGGGTCCCAACCAACTGCCTTCCATGATCACTCTACGCTTTGCTTAAAGCAGGTAAGCACGGCACCGGCTGGTGAGGTGCGCTCACCAGAAAAGCCCCATCAAGCGAGCCCATCGCCGGGCCCCGGTCTGTAGAATGCAGACGTAGGTTCCATTAGGCACAGGCTGGCCCCGCCCGTCTCGGCCATCCCAGAGCCACTCGTGGCTTCCGGCCGACCAGGTTCCCTCGATGAGCACCCGCACGGGTCGGCCCAGAGGATCGTAAATCGTCGCGCGCACCTGCTGCGGTCGGCTGAGCGCGACCGAAACGCGGCCCGGCACCCGAGGCGCAGGGGCCGAAGAAGGCCGAAGCAGGCTCTCCGCGGCAAGGGGTATGGGCATCCAGACGGGCACGGGGGGGCTCATCCGGCTTTCGTGGCCGACGCGATCTAGGGCCGTGACGACGTAATAGTAGGGCTCCTCCGCCGGCGGAGGAAGGTCTTGCCACATCAGCTGCCCCGTTACGCCCAAGAGGGCTTCGGGGCGCAGATCGGTTTCCGAGGCGGGGGCGCGAGCTCGAAAGCGATAGACCGCGTACGAGCGGGCCTTTTCTCCATCGGGGGCACAAGCGGGCTCTTCCCAATTTAGGACAACGCCTGGACCTGAGGGGAATGCCAGATGCAAGGCGCGCGGGGCCTCAGGAGGGAGGCTATCGCGCCAGGGCATCGGGGGGGCTAAAGCGGGCAGCCGATACGGCCCCCTGCGCAGCGCTTCGGCCGCGCCTTGACGGGAGTAATGGACCAAGTTGCTTGCCCGAAACCAGGCGCTGCCCTGCGCCCCGGCAAGAAGCCGAACCAGCGTCACCTGGCGCAGAAACTCCTCGGGCTCCAGGAGCGGGCCGTTGTGGGTGTTCGGATCGCCCCGATAGAGGCCGTGGCCGATGTAGAGGTGGCGTCCATAGGGCCGGCTCACCTCTGCCCACCACTGGGCTAGCCGCGCAAAGTCCTGCGGCCCCCCGACGGGCCAGTAGAGCTGCGGAATCAGGTAGTCCACGAGCCCGCGCTTGAGCCAGTCGAGGGGATCGGCGTAGAGCACATGATAGGCGTCTAAGCCCACAATCCCCTCGGGCACGCCGCTTTTCCAGATCCCGAAAGGGCTTATCCCTAAGGGCAGCCAGGGCTTAACGGAGCGCAGGCTATCGCGCAGCTCGGCCAAAAATAGCGCGATGTTCTCCCGCCTCCAGGCGGCCCGATCGGTGTGCCCTCGGGCGTGCAGGGCGAAGCTCCGATCATCTTCCGTGGTGATGACGTGCGGCGGGTAGGGGTAGAAGTAGTCATCCAGGTGCACCCCGTCGATGTCGTAGCGGCGCGCGATGTCTGTGATGACGCGCACCACATAGGTGCGCACCTCCGGCAGGCCCGGATCCAGCCAGCGGGTGCCTCGAATCGCCAGCGTCCAGTCAGGACGTCGCCGCGCGATGTGGTGCCCATCGAGGGGATAGCTATTGATCGCGCGCTCGGCCCGAAACGGGTTGACCCAGGCGTGCAGTTGCATGCCGCGGCGATGCGCCTCGGCTATGGCAAAGGCCAGCGGGTCGTAGTACGGCTCAGGGGCGCGCCCTTGTTGTCCGCTTAGGTAATAGGACCACGGCTCATAGCGAGAGGCATAGAAGGCGTCGGCCTCCGCGCGCACCTGAAAAAAGACCGTGTTGATGCCCACCAAGCGAAGGCGGTCCAGAATCTGGCGCAGTTGCGCCTGCTGCAGGGCTGGATCCAGGCTGCGAGGCCAATCTAAGTTGAGCATGGTGGCGATCCAGGCAGCCCGGCGCTCGTATTTCGGGCTGGCCTCGATCTGCCCGTAACCGAGTGCTACGCAAGCAAGCAGCACGATGCCGAGGCGCATGGACTACGAAAGAGGGGTGCGACGAATAAAGCGTTTCGCTGTAAGCGAGGCGCTGCTCATGCCCACCAACCCTCCGAAAAGGGCTAGCGCGCCCCACAAGACAGCCGGATGCCCGCCCGGCCAGGGCAAGAGCCGAAGAGCGGGCAGATAGGAGACAAGCAGCATCTCCCGCAGCGCGAACAGAACCCCCCCGGCCAACAGGCCGGCCATGGCCCCCAGCATGAAGCCCTCTAGCACAAAGGGGATCCGGATAAACCACTCCGTTGCGCCCACAAGCTTCATCGTGCGGATGATGAGCCGTTTAGCGTAGACCTTCAGGCGGATCGTGTTGACCATGAGCGCGATGGCGGCCAGCAGCACCAAGGCACCCACGCCGGCCCCGATCCAGCCCAGAAGGCGCACGTTCTCCTCTAGGCGCGCCAAGAGGGCCTGGTTATAGACCACCTCGTCTACCCCCTCCATGGCGCTCAGGCGTCGGGCTAAGGCCGCAGCCGAGTCGGGATTGGCCCAGGCGGGCCGAAGCCGAAGCCGAAAGGAAGCCGGCAGGAAATCGTAGGCGATAAACAGCTCGGCCTCGCTGCCAAATTCGCGGCGAAAGATGGCCGCTGCGCTGTCCTTGGATACGTAGACCAGCGCCTCAACAGCGGGGTTTTGACGCAGCTCGCGCGCCCATACGTCTATGGGCTTGGCAGGCGGATCGCGCAAAAAGACCTCTAACTCAACCTTCTCTTTGAGGCCCTCGACGAGCGCGCGCACGTCGTGGGCCAGGAGCGCAAAAAGCCCTACCAGCAACAGGGCCATGCTCATGGTCATGAGCGTGGCCCAGACGGCCAGGCGCGCGCGCCGAAACCCCGATATGCTTTCGCGCAGCAAGTATCCGATCGCCATGGTGGCGCAAAATATGGACTTCGAGGGGGGCCCTGTCAACGGATCCGATGGACTGGCCCATAGCCCTCCGGCTGGGGTATCTTGGGTCACCACCCCATGGAAGCATCCACCCAGCTAGATCCGGAGACGCACTGGCGCCTCCGCGGACTGCGTCGCATAGCCGGGGTAGATGAGGCCGGCCGGGGTTGTCTTGCGGGTCCCGTCGTAGCCGCGGCCGTGGTGTTGCCCGACCCTCCGGCCATCTCGGGGCTTAAGGATTCTAAGGCTTGCCGGCCCGAAGAACGCGAGCGGCTCTTCGCGCAGATCCAACAGGTCGCGCTCGCGATCGGCGTGGGGATCGCGGAGCCGGCGGAGATCGATCGGCTCAACATACTGCGAGCCAGCCTGCGGGCTATGGAGCGGGCCATCGCGGCCCTGGGCTTGGAACCGGAGCTGGTGCTCGTAGATGGGCCCGTGTTCCGGTCCTTTTGGATCCCGTATCAGACCGTCATCCGAGGGGACGCCTTATGCCCCTCGATCATGGCCGCATCCATCGTGGCCAAGGTGACGCGAGATCGGATCATGTGCGAGCTAGATCGGCAACACCCTCAGTACGGATGGAGGCGCAACAAGGGCTATCCCACAGCTGAACATTACGCGGCGCTGGCCCGCCACGGGCCCAGCCCTTGGCATCGGCGCCGATTTCGGCTGGAGCGCGGATAGGTTACTCGAAATCGTGCTCAAAGTACTGAACGGAGCGCTCAATGCCCTCGCGCTTTTCCCGGAGACGCTGGCCGATCCGGTCCTCGAGCCGGCGCCGAAATTCTTCGGCCGCGTTGTAGCCGTAATGCTTGAGCAGATAATTGAGCGCGATAACCTCGCAGATCACGGTCACGTTCTTGCCCGGCACGATGGGCAGCTTCACGCACGGCAGCTCCACGTCCAGGATCGTAGTTTTATGGCCTTCTAGACCCGTACGCGTGTAATCGGCTTCTGGATTAAAGAGCTCCAGCTCCACTACCACCTCGATGCGCTTCTGAAATCGAATGGCCCGGATGCCGAACATGGCCCGAATATCCAGCACCCCTAAGCCGCGGATCTCCATGAAGTGCTGGACCAGGTCCGTACCGGATCCTATGAGGACCGTTTCGGATTTGCGCGTTACGATGACCACATCGTCGGCCACAAGCCGATGTCCGCGCTCAACTAAATCCAGAGCCACTTCGCTTTTGCCGATGCCGCTTGGGCCGGTCAACAGGAGCCCCACCCCGTAGACGTCCACCAAGGTCCCGTGCACGGTCTGCTGCGGGGCGAACTGATCATCCAGGAAATCCCGCAGCAGGTACATGAAACGCGTCGAGGGCACAAGCGTCCGGTACACGGGGATGCCCCGCTCGGTGGCCGTGCTCAGGAGCTCAGAGTCCAGCTGATTGCCGTGCGTGAGGATAAGGCAGGGCACTTCGAATTGGATCACGTTCCAAAAAGCCCGACGCCGGGCCTCCGGATCCAGGTAGTTCAGGTATTCCACCTCCGTGTTACCCAGGATCTGCACCCGCCACCACGTGAAGACCTCCACAAAACCCGCCAGAGCCAGTCCGGGCCGATGGAGATCGGCCTCCTTAACCCAGCGCTGAGAGGCGTCCACCGTGTTCAGCGGCTCGATCGGCACCTGGATGCGCTCTCGCAGGTGCTCGATCATGAAGGAAACGGAGATGGCCGACTTCTGAAACATGGACCGGCTGCTTTACGGAAGCACCACAACAGGTCGGGTCTGTCGGGATTGGCCGTCGGAAAGCAAAAGCCAATACAGCCCCGCGCTCAGACCCGCGGCCGAGAAACTGACCTCATGCGCGCCGGCCGGCGTGGTGGTCTCCAGCAACACCCGCACCCGGCGGCCCAGCACATCGTATAGCTCCAGGCGCACCGGACCTGCGCGAGGCGTCTGGTAGCGCACCCAAGCCCGGCCGTTTACGGGATGGGGATAGACGGCCTCCAGCAGAAGCCGATCCGGTGTGGGCGCCTCTTCGGCTATTGCCGTCGGGATGCGCTCCACTATGCGGACGCTCATAAGCAGGTTGTTGCTGTTCGTATAGCGATACCAGCCGGGCGAGGCTACCGTGGGAGGCACCACGTACAGGCGCGTGCGCGGGGGCCAGTAGCGCGGGTCGCTTTGGTTGGTGGAGCCGCCATCTAGAAGAAACTCTAGTCGCGCATTCGAAGAGGCCTCGGCCAGACGCAGCACGACGTGGTAATGCTGCCCGGCCTGCACGCTCCAGGGGCGGCCCGCAAGCGAGATGACGTTCTCTACGCCCCGCTGCAAGCTCGAAAAGGGCACCTCGAGGGAATCGACCCCTCGATCGGGCACCCAAGCCTCAAGAGCTCCCGTACCCTGCGCCAGGCGAGAGGTCGTAAGCACCAGCCGCAGCCTGCCTGAGCCCATCAGGCTCGAATCTCGACCGTTGAGAGGAAAGCGGAGCTGTTCCACATAGCCCGTAAGCGTGGGGGTAAAGCGGTAGGCGTAGGCCAGGATGCCGGCCCTGTTGGGATCTCGGGGATCACCGGGTAGCTCCGTGTAATACTGGGCCGAGCCGGCGTAGGAGAGCACCTCGGCGCGCACCTGAAGCGGCTGCCAGGTGGCGGCATACTGGTAAGTGCGCTGGCCGGGAGCGTTTTCGCTAGGTCCTACGGGGCGGACGTTCGCCACCACCAGCACGACCGACTCGTAGGAGCCCGTAAACGTGTGCGGGCCGCTGGAGAGCGCATGCACCCGCACAGCGCCGCTCGGAGCGCGGGTTACAGCGAAAGCGCGCGTGCCGTCATCCAAGGTGAGGGCGAGTTGCAGGTTGCTCACGCCAAAGAAGCGCACGTACTCAGCCCCCCCGTATTGCAGCGTCCCGGATCTGGAGGCGGAAACCCCGGAGCTTCCCAGATGCTCCACGGCCGGCGTCGTAGCCCTTAGGCCTCTTCGCTGGGGAGTGCGATAGCCCCAGCGGGCTTCTATGGAGGGGTCATTGACCCAGTTGGCCACATGAAATTCCGCTAGCAGATCTTCAAAAAGCAGCCCAGCCTGGTTGAGCGCGGCCTGATAACCGGCCCTTCCCGTCGGACCGCGGGTGATCTGCCCGGCCAAAAGCGCTCCGATCCGGTCTGCGATGTAGGTATGGAAAAGCCCCGCGCGCTCGTAGTCCCGAAGTACGTTCGTCAGATCACCGGAGCGCCAGTTGTACAGGAATATGTTCACTTCGGCGGGCTGATTCAGATACGAAATGGCCCGGCCCGAAAAACCGCACAGGATCTCGGCCCATTCCGACTGCCCTTCGTTTTGGAACGTGTTAAGCTGGCCATAACGGGCGTGAATAAGATGCTGGTATTCGTGTGCGACGGTGTTCAGGGGGCGATTGGGATCCGGCGGTCGGTTCTGCCGGAAAATGCCCGGATAGGTGTCCACGTACAGTATATCGGCGCGGTTGCTGTTCGGATTGGTGGGGCTAAGGTCCACGCCGTTAAAGAAGCCGGCTACATAGCCGGCGTTGGAGCCCTCCGACCAGCCGTCTTGGATGTCGAGCAAGAGCACCTTGAGCTTACCGGATCCGTCCACGTTGGGGGGCTGTCCGAAGACCTCTTGCTCGATGGCCAAAATACCGCGACCGGGATCGTAGGAGCCCGGGGGGGTTTCGCGCTCCAGCGCGCGCAGGATAGCTTGTACGACGCTTTCGTTGATCTTGCCCTCCCCCCACTGATCATCGGCCACCCATACCTCGGCTAGGTCCCCCAGCCCTCGAAGGGTAAAGGAGACGTTATCGTAGATGCGCGTCTGGAAGTTGTAGACCTTGAAGGTCCGGTTCTGCCCCACCGATACGGGCAGGCTCTGCATACCGGGCAGAGGTAGGCCCTGAGCCCAGGCGGCCTCAAGCTGTGCGGCGCGCCTTGGATCTGAGGAGCGGACGAGCTCAGCTGTGCGCCTTAAGGAGCGCAGCAGCTCATCGCGCTGCTGCGCAAGCGTCCGAAACTCGGCTAAGGCGGCGCGCGCTTCGGCTTGCTCGTTCAGCCAAGGACTTACGCATATGACCGGGGGCTCTGCGTCGCCACTAGGGAGTCTGAGGGTGCTTTCTTGAGCTTCAGCCCAACTGGAAAGCATCCCCGCGAACAGAAAGGTAAGTCCAACCCAGCGCATGCCCTACGGCTCCCTGCTAGAGGCCACGACCTTCCAGGAATGAACGCGGATCCAACTTCGCTTCTGTCCGTACCATTCGCCTTCCTCTAGGCGCCCTCGCACTTGTACGCGCGCCGGCAGACGGGCCTGCAGAGCCTCGCGGTCGGCCTCCGATACGCGAAGCAGATACCGCTCTCCGGAATCGGTAACCAGGGCCAGTTCCGTAAACGGCTCATGACCCGTCACCTCTAGAGAACCGACCCAGAGGTTTCGGCCCGCCGAACAAGCCAAAGCGAAACAGCTAAGCAGAGCAAGCACGCTCAACTGGCGCCCCATCCTGAGCCCTTTCGGCCCGGTAGCCACCCGAAAGCAATAAAAGAGCCGATCGCGAAAAGAAGCAACAGGATGCGCCCTCCCAAGGCCGGATCCAGCCACAGAAAGAGCGCGTAAGCTAAAGCCGTAATCAAGCAGATGCCCCCGAGATCCCGCCACGCGAAGGGTATGGGATAGTAGCGCTGAGCTCGGGCCAGCAGCGCGACGGCCATGGCAAGGTAGCTCAGCAGGGTCGTCCAGGCGGAGGCGGCCATTCCATAGCGGGGCACCCCCCAGGCGTTGCCCGCGAGCGTAAGCAGGGCCCCGCCCAAGGTGATCCAGGGAAGATCGCGCGTGCGATTGCGCAGAAACACCCCCGCCGACGCGTACACGTACCATCCTTGGGCCAGATACGCAAGCAGAATCAAGGGCACAATGAAAAGCCCTTCCCAGTAGGCGGGGTCTACTACGTAGCGCATGCGCCCGCCGATAGGCAGACCGATCCGCACCAGATCCCGAACGAAAAACGAAACGGCCAAGAACAGCAGGGCTCCCAGAGCGGTGAACAGCGTAAAGATGCGCGCAAAAAGGGTCGGCGCTTTGGGATCGCGGCCCCGCTCCAGAAAAAACGGCTGCCAGGCTAGGCGAAACATCTGCACGTACAGCAGCATGAAAACGCCCAGCTTGTAGCAGGCCCCGTATATGCCGGCCACCTCCACAGGGGTGGTATCGGCCCCGTACAGGCGGGCAGCGGCCTCCTGCGGCATGCGCACAAGGAACAGCCGATCGACGCTTTCGGAAATCGCGTAACCCAATCCGGTGGGCACAAAGGGCAGTCCGAAGCCCAACATAGCCCGCCAAAGCCCCCGATCGAAGACGCACCGCAACTGGCCGCGCTCTAAGATCAGGGAGAACGCGGCCAGAGCTAGACTGGCGGCCGCGTTGCTTGCCAGCACGGCCTCCACCCCCCAGCCCAGGGCCAGAATGAGCCCCAGATTGAGCAGCACATTGAGCAGCACGTTTCCGGTTCGCAGCCCCGCATACAGCCAGGCCCGCCGCTTAAGGCGCAGGGAAGCCATGGGCACCACGGCCACGGTGTCCAGAAACAGCACAAGGGCCATCCAGTAAACCAGATCCCGATGCCTCATCCCCAACCCCAACAACTGGGCCACGGGAGCAGCCAGCGAAACGAGCGCAAGCGAGAGGCCTAATGCGCTGAGGAGCAGACTCCAGAAAGCCGTGCTGAAGACCAGCTGGGCTCGGCAGGCGTCCGCGGCCGCGGCATGGCGCAAGTAGCTAGACTCCATGCCGTAGGTAAAGAGGATGTTGCCAAATACGAGGGCCGCGTAGACGACGCTGATCACCCCGTAATCGGAGGGCTCAAAGACGTTCGTGTAGAAGGGCACAAGCAAGTAGTTCACGGACCGGGCCAGAAGCGTACTGAGCCCGTATACGGCCGCGTCGGAGGCCAGCTGCCGGATCGGCGACGGGGCGGCCATCAGGAGCGCGCTCGGGTCAGGTACAAGACGGCCAGGTAATAGCTCCACGGGCCCAGGCCGGCTATCAGGCCGGCGCACACGGGGGCGAGCACGGACCGATGCCGAAAGGGCTCCCGCGCGTAGATGTTCGACAGATGCACCTCTATTACGGGAAACGTTGCCGCCGCGATCGCATCACGCAGGGCGTAGCTGGTGTGCGCCAAAGCCCCGGCGTTGAGCACGGCGCCCTCAACCCCCTCCTGCCGCGCCGCATGCAACCGGTCTATGAGCGCCCCCTCGTGGTTGGAGTGAAAATGCAACAGCTCATGCTCCGAGAAGGCCTCTTGCAGCCAGGCGATCAGCTCTTGTAGCGATTCGGTCCCGTACCAAGCGGGCTCGCGCTGGCCGAGCAAGTTCAGGTTGGGGCCATTGAGGATGAGGATTTTCATGCGGTCGGCTCCGAATGCGCCTTCAGCCAGGGGATCCTGAGCTCCAATCCGTCGTAAGCGGGCTGCACGAACTCGGGCAAATCGGCTTCAGCCTCAGCGTGCAGCACTTCGTGCGTGAGGTGGATAAGATACGTTTGCTTCGCCCCCAGACGCCTGGCCGCAGATACGGCCTCATGGATGCTGAAGTGCATAGGGTGAGGTCGATAGCGCAGAGCGCCCAGTACGAGCACTTCCAGGCCCTCCAGAAGGGGCAAACTCTGCTCGGGAATTTGGCTCACGTCCGTTACGTAAGCAAAAGGCCCGATCCGAAACCCAAGCACAGAAATGGGGCCGTGCCAGACGGGTATGGGCTGTATGTCGAGCTCCCCGATGCGAAAAGGACCTATGATCTCGTTTAGCTGCACCTTGGGAATACCTGGCATGGGGGGATCCAGGAAAACATACCGGAACATGTGCCGCAACATAGAGGCCGCCTCCGGGGAGGCGTACAGGGGGATAGGATCGGGCTGCAGGTAGTTGAAGGCGCGTAGCTCATCTAAGCCCATGACGTGATCGAAATGGTGATGCGTGTAGAGCACAGCGTCAATACGCGGGATCCCGTAACGCAGCGCCTGCAGCCGAAAATCCGGCCCTGTGTCGATAAGCAGGCTTGTGCGGGCCGTGCGCACCCACGCCGAACAACGCAGCCGCTTATCCCGCGGATCTGAGGAAGTGCAAACCCGGCACCGGCAGCCGATCACGGGGACGCCCGTGGAGGTCCCCGTGCCAAGCAGCGTTACGCGCAGCTCATGGGGCCGAGGGGCGCTGTGCGCCGATCCGAGAGGATGATTAAAGGGGTGCACGCCGCAGTGCTTCCTCCAAAATCGCCACCTGAATTTCAACCGGACTGCGGCGGTTGAGCACCACAACGGATCGGCCCTTCAGACGGCAAGGCCCTCCTAGAAACGAGCCGGTCTCGCGCCGGACTTCCCAGCCGCGGGCGCGCACCGCCTCCTCGAGCTGCTTCAGGATGGCCCTTTTGCCCACTAGAAACTCAACCCCAGCGAGACCCGCACATCGGACCAGAGGTAGTTGAGTTGGCTATCTTCGAAGACCCAGCGCCAGTGCCGGTATCCAGCTCCGAAGGCCAAGCCCCAGCGAGAGGCGCCTATGCGATCGGTGTACAGGCGCACCTCGGCTACAAAGCCAAGAGAGCGACCATTGCGCAGCCCGAAGGATTCAAAGGCCAATCCTCCGAAGGGCGCAGCCCGCAACAGCCCCCAAAGCCCACGTCCGATCGAAGGCCGCCACCCTAGCCCGCCCCCGAACGTGAGCACGCTCACGCTTATGCCCTCGCGCATCGCGCCCTGAGGAGATACAGAACGATAACCGGCGAACAGCCCGAAGGGCACTTCCAAGGCCCATAACGGCGCCACGGGTAAACCACCCCACAGATGCCCGCCCGCCTCCCAGTACTCCAACCGCTTGCCCCCTGCCCGAGGCTGCCAAGAGAGGAACAGATCCAGGTTCGGCTGCGAGAACATCAGCCCTGGAGCCCAACCGGACCAGTCAAGCGTGCTCGATCCGGTCTGATGCTGAAAGCTAGCCTGGTGGCCATTGATCCAGAGCACGCTCATGGGGGGGCTGGCCCAATCCGCTGTTCTGCCTCTCCAAACCTGCCCCCAGCCGGCGATGGAGGGCATGAGCGAGGCTACCAGCGCAACCCATCTCCTCATGAATCGGCCCCCGCCATCATGGCCCATTGAGGCTCCTCGGGGATCCCGGGATGGTCAACTGGGGGGGAAGCCGCAGCCCCGTTGGAGTCCGGGGGGCTAAGCAGGTGCCGTACGTGGGTCAGCACCTGGCGCAGCGTCTCAAAACCCACAAGCTCGATCGCCTCTTCGATGGGCGTCCAACGGTATTCCGTCACTTTGGGGTTATGGCCCACAGGGAAATCCTCCACCGGTGAGCGCATCGTATACCAATGGGTGGTCTTCAAAATCAGGTGCTCGCCGTGCGAGTAGACGTGTTGCGAGGCCGTTACGTAACGCTCGAGCACAAATGGGAAGTCCCCGACCTCTTCTTTGACCTCCCGCAGGGTGCAGGACTCAAGCGTAAGATCTGTCGGATCCATCTTCCCCTTGGGCAGGTCCCAGATGCCCCTGCGTTTGAGCAAAAGCACCTCAAGCCGCCCTTCGCGCCAGCGGTGCAAAATACCCCCGCCGGCCAACACAAGACGCAAGGGCCGCTCGCGGTTGAGTACATACGCCGTCGGGACGAACTCCACCGCCCAAAGGTCCTCTTGGCCGTGACGGAGAAAGACGAAGCCGTCTTCGTGCATGGCCAGCGCGTCCACAAGAAGCGCGAAGCCCCGGTCTGCCCAATTACGCCGCGCATCCTGCAAGGCCAGCTCCGGTTGGGCGCGCAGCAGCACAGCTGGATCCTCGCGCAGGCCATGACGCCGGATTTGCCGCCAGCTAGCGCGATGAATCCCAAGGCAGAGGTACAGAGGGGGCTGCTCCGGCCGAAAGGCTTCGAACGCGGAAAACTGGGGATGCAGACGCGAACGCACCCACTGGCCCGCGAACTCATACCACTGGCCTTGACCCGACTCCAGTACGCGCAACACGTCCTGCGCCGAGGGATCCCCCTCCCCTTGCCAGTGGCGCAGGGCGACAGACGCAAGCTCCGAGACTCGAGCCCACCCCCCGAGCTCGAGTCGCAACCCATAGGCCGGCTTGAGACCTCGCAAGATCGAACTGACGTACCGACCCAGCTGGACGGAGTCTGGCCCCATCGCTGCCATATGGCCTTCAACCCTCCACGTTAGGCGGCTCAAGCTCCGCCCAGATCCGCTGGGCGAGCGCATAGCTTTCCGAATCGTACAGGCACAGCACTACCTCTTGAAGGGAGCTGCGCGTGCGCTCAGCGAAGTAATCCCGAAGGGTCTGCAAGATGATGCGCAGCGCGGGTTCTTTGGGGAAGCCAAAAACCCCTGTGCTGATAGCCGGCAGGGCGAGGCTGCGAATCCCCTGTTGCTCGGCCAGTTCCAGGGTTGCCCGCACGGCTTGGGCCAGCAGACGCTCGGGCTCCGGATCCACCCCGTATCGCGGCCCCACGGCATGAATCACATAGCGCGCCTTAAGCCGTCCGCCGGGGGTCAAGACGGCCGTGCCAACCGGCGTGTAGCCGATCCGATCGCAGGCCTGTTGGATCTCAGGCCCCCCTTTGCGGGCGATGGCCCCGGCCACACCGGTGCCGAGCTTAAGGTGCTCATTGGCCGCGTTGGTGATGGCCTCTACGTCCAGTTCGGTGATGTCCCCCTGCAAAATCCGAATGGGCATCGCGCTTGGCCCCCGCTTTCACTTGGTTGTCAAGGCTGCTGGCCGCACTCGGCTCTCGATAAGAGGCATGCGTTGCACCGTCCAACGCTGCACGATCGGGAACCGGCGCCCGTAGCCGAAGGCCTTGGGGGAGACGCGTAACACAGGAGGGCCCTGGCGGCGCTTGTATTCGTTTTGATCGACAAGCCGGAGCACGTACTGCACAAGCGCTGGATCATAACCCGCATCCAGGATCTCCTCAACCGAGGCGTGCAGCTCCAAATAGCGCTTGAGGATGTCGTCGAGCACCTCATAGGGGGGGAGCGTATCCGTATCCTTCTGCCCGGGCCGCAGCTCCGCCGAGGGGGCCTTAAGGAACACGGACTCGGGAATGAGCGGAAAGCCCGCCTCTTGGTTGAGATGGCGGGCCATCTCGTATACCTCGGTCTTGTACAGGTCCCCGATCGGAGCTAGCCCTCCGGCCATGTCGCCGTAGAGCGTGGCGTATCCGGTGGCGATTTCGCTCTTATTGCCGCAGGCCAAGACCATATCACCGAACTTATTGGCCAGGGCCATGAGCACCACAGCCCGGGATCGGGCCTGGATGTTTTCCTCAGCCACTCCGGGCTCGGTGTCCCGAAAGAGGGGCGCGAGCATGTGTTCAAATGCCCGAAAGGCGGGTTCGATGGAAATCGAGTAAAAGGGGATCCCGAGCGTACGCGCCAGCTGCTCGGCGTCCGTTCGCGAAGCCTCCGAGGAGTACCGGCTCGGCAGGCTCACGCCCACGACGCGCTCCGGTCCCAGGGCCTCTACGGCCAGCGCGGCCACAAGCGAGGAGTCGATACCCCCGCTCATGCCGACCCAAACGCGCTCAAAAGCCCCTGTTTTGCGGGCGTAGTCGCGCAGACCCAGCCGAAGCGCCCGGCGGACCTGCTCGGTCTCATCGCCTATGGGCGGGACATGACCCTCCACACGGGCCGTTTTGAGATCCCAAAGGCCGATCGCCTCCTCAAAGGCCGGCAGGGCCAAGGCGCAGCGGCCATCTGGGGTGTAGACGCGGCTGGATCCGTCGAAGATGAGATCCGTATTGGCTCCCACTTGATTGGCTAGCACTACGGGGACCTCATAACGGGAAGCGATACCTCGCAGCAACGCATCGCGTTGCGCGATTTTGCCCCGCGCAAAGGGCGAGGCCGAAAGATTTAAGAGCACATCGACGCCCTGCTCCGCCAGCTCTCGGACCGGGTTGCGCGCGTACATCCACCAGCCCGCTTGGGGGTCGTCGTTCCAGATGTCCTCGCAGATCGTGATG
The DNA here is from genome assembly GCA_025059945.1 of Bacteroidota bacterium. Lineage (NCBI taxonomy): Bacteria > Pseudomonadati > Bacteroidota > Bacteroidota bacterium. Next base: position 155,878 of record JANXDC010000011.1, on the reverse strand, counting down.
CCGATTCGCCATTGCCCGATCCGAATCGGCTCCGAAGGCGGCCCAGGTTCAAAATACCGGTATTCGTCGAATACGTCGTAGGTAGGCAACAGCTGCTTGGCCACAACGGCGCGGATTCGACCGCCCTCGTAGACTACGGCCGCGTTCAAGAGCCGTTTGCCCACTTCCGAGGGATTCGGCACCGGGGCGCCCAGGACGACAACGAGCCCCTCGGTGTCGGGGGCCAAGGCCTGCAGGGTGCGCCGTATGGCGGCTAGAAAATCCGGCTGCTCCAGCAGATCCAGGGGCGGATAGCCGACCAGGCTCATCTCGGGCAAGAGCAGCAGGTCCGCTCCACGATCGCGAGCGCGCTGAATGGCTTGACGAATTCGCTGGGCGTTCTCCTGGAGATCACCCACGGTCGGGTTTAGCTGTGCGATCGCGACGCGCATACTTATCCAACCTGCTCCATGACCTGTGCAAACAAACGCTCCAGTTTCGCACTGATCCGGACCGGATACACGGCGGGCTCCTCCAGATCGCGCACCGGCTCCGGAAGGGCGGCAAGCTCCTGCTGGGCGCGTTGGCGGATTGCCTCTAGCTCCGGCAGCGGCTCCGAGCGCGTCCCCCGAAGCAAAACCGGGACCAATAACGGTTCCCCACCCTCCGGGGGGGGCTCCTCCTCCCAGGCTACCAGGTCATAGGTCAGGCGGCCGGTCGAATCTCGAAACCGGTATACCTGCTTCGATGCTGGATAGGTGCGCTTGGCCTGGCTGAGCTTGAGCACGAAGCGCTCCGCGCCGTTGTAGGAGAGCTCCACCAGCTTATATACCCCTCCGACCCAGGGGGCGTCCTCGGAGGTGACCATCTTTGTGCCCACTCCGAACCAATCCGCCACCCCACCTCGACGCAGAAAATCCCAAATGCGGTATTCGTCCAGATCTCCGCTGATGCCGATGCGCACTTGCCTTAAACCGGCTTGATCGAGCCGGCTGCGAGCTTGCTGGCTTAAGTATACGAGGTCACCGCTATCGATCCGGATACCCCGAATCGAGCCGCCCAGAGCGATGGCGTGTTGCACGCCCTCCAGCGTGTCATAGGTGTCCACAAGCAGCGTCGTGTGCTCCGGAAAGACGCGGTGAAAAGCGCGAAAGGCCTCCAGCTCGTTGCCGAAAGCCATAACCCACGAATGGGCCATGGTGCCAAACACGGGGATACCCCACCGGTAGCCCGCCTCCACGTTGGAGGTGCCCACGCATCCTCCTATATAGGCGGCTCGTGCAGCATACACGGCCGCCTCGGGGCCATGCGCACGCCGAGAGCCGAAGTCGATCACCGCTCGTCCCTGGGCCGCCTGCACAACCCGGCTGGCTTTCGTGGCTACTGCGATCCCTAAGTTAAGTGCAGCCAGCAAATACGTTTCCACAAGCTGCGCCTGCACAATCGGAGCCCGCACGCGCAGGATGGGCTCCCCCGGGAAAACCACTCGGCCCTCGGGTATGGCCCATAGGTCGCCCGTAAACCGAAGCGTTCGCAAATACTCCCAAAAGGCCGGCCGTACGTGGGCAAAAACCGGTAGCGCCCTGAGATAGGCTAGCTGCTCTTCGGTAAAGCGCAGCTGTTCCAGGTATTGCACCACCTGTTCCAAGCCAGCCAGCAGCAAGTAGCCACGTCGGGGGGGCAGGGCGCGTACGAAGAGCTCAAACGTGGCCTCCACATGATGAAGGCCCTGCTCGACGTAGCCAGCAGCCATGGTCAGCTCGTATAAATCGGTCATGAGCGCCGGCGTAGCCGAGGGCGCGCGCGTCATGTTCGGGCGGATGACGATTTTAGTTTTAAAATTTAAGATACGCTTTCCCCGGAGGAGGCGCAATCGCGCACTGCTTGCCTTTGGCTGAAGAGGCCGCTACTTTAAATAAGAACCTCCGGCCTCAGGGCCTCTAAATATGTCCTGGAGCACGCAACATCTACTGGATCTATACGGAAAGCTGGAGGCGCTGCTGGAAACCTACATGCGCCTGCGCCACACGTCCGCAAGCCCCGCCGAATGGATGGAGTTCCGCCTCTCGGCGCTCCCTATTCTATATGAGCTCTGGCAAGAACTGGGCGTTTCCCCCCGGCTGGGCCAGTTCGCATACATGATCTGGCTAGAGGCGAATCTGGAGCTGGAGCGAGAGGCGATCTAAACCTAAAAAGCGAAAGCCGGCCTATCCGACCGGCTTTCGCCCATCCATCATCGCACACGCATCGTACGCGGCCTTTTTGTGTCCGCACCGCAAAGACATTAACAATTCGCATGCCACCCTGCAGGACCCTTTTTAGGAGGCCCCCTGGCCAGTTTTGTGGCCAAGGCGGCCCGTCTTTGATCCCAAAAAGAACAGCATCCTAAACGTGCGTTCTATTTTGGAACAGTCTGGCTCGACATACCCCTCCTAGGAGAGGCCGCTGGCTACTTGAGGGCCTTAAATTTCTCGAAGGGCTGTTGGCAACCGTCGCAATAGTAAAGGGCCCGGCAGAGTGTGGGGCCAAAAGGGCTATCCAGGCGCGTCTGCTTTGAGCCGCAGTAGGGGCACGTGACGGGTTGTAGCAGATCCTGCTCAGGGCCCCAATCCGAGGGCGGGGCAAGCCCCCAGCGCTTCATCTTCTCGCGCGCTGCAGGGGCGATCCGGTCTGTGCTCCAGGGGGGCGAAAGCGAAAGCCGCACGACGACCTCCGAAAGCCCCAGTTGGCGCAGGCGGTTTTCGACCTCGCTGCGCATCAGCTCCATGGCCGGGCAGCCGGAAAAGGTGGGGATCAAAACCACCTCCGCTCGATCCCCCTCTAGGCGCACCTCTTGCACCACCCCGAGCTCAACGATGTTCACCACGGGGATTTCGGGATCGGCCACCTCTTGGAGGGCGCACCAGATGTCCTGTTCGCTTACCATTTCGCCCCCGGAATCTGACGATGCAGCATCTGCATGGCCTCCAGCAGCGCGGCCAGGTGCTCCGTATGGTGGCCTCGCCGGCCGCCGAGGTGGGCGGAGGCTTGGGGGAGCCTGAGGTCAAGTGCACCCAAGTAAGCCCGGACCTCCTCCTCCCAGCGGGCCTGCAGGGCAGAGGAGCTGGGGATCCAACCCGCCTCCACCAGAACGGCCTCGCCTTCCGGAGGCTCCCAAAGTCCCAGCGCGTGGGGCCAGAGCGCCTCCAGGGCCTGTTGTAGGCGGTTGTGGCTTTCCTCGGTGCCCCGAGCCAAGCGCTCCAACCACGTCCGGTCGTGCAGCAGGTGGTATTTCTCCTCGCGCGTGATGCGTTCGGCTATGTCCGCCCAGGGCTCCCATGGGATCTGCTGCCAGTGCTCCAGCCGCACCCATTCGGCCAGGTCAAACAGATAGTGCCGAAGGATGCAGAAAGCCCAGTCCCCCCGCGGCAGCTCCGACAGCGTGGCGTTCCGATAAGCGGCCGGGCCGCGTTCGAAGACGAGCGTATCCGGATCCGGCGCCCCCAGGGAGTGCGCCAGCTCGTACCAGGCCAGCGCGTGGCCCATTTCGTCCTGAGCTATGCTCGAGAGCGCGATATCGGCTTCGATAATCGGTCCGAGCCCTGTCCATTCCGAATCCCGGTGCCCGAGCAGCAGTTCGTCGTCGGCCCAGGCGATGAGGGCCTGAGTGGCGGCTACGCGGAGGGCCTCGGTCATGGCTGCCCCCCCTCTTCCTCCTGGGCCCTGCGGATGCGCGGCCGCACCTTGTAGCCGGCTGCTAGCCGATAGGTGCGATCCAGAGCGGGCTCGAAGATGTCCGCGTCCTCATACGGGGTGGCGTAGATGGCTTCGGCGCGCACAACCCAGAGCTGTACGCAAGGTTCGCGGCGGCTGAACTGCTCTTTGGCCAGCACGAGCGCCGTCTGAGGGTCTGGCGCGTGCACGCTGCCCACATGCAGATGCGGCTCACCCCGCTCCGGCTGCCGAAACACCTCCCAGACAGGCCACTCCGTATCCGAGGGAGGCAGCGGCCCCTGGGCCCGCTCCAGGGCCTCAGGGATCCGATGGTGATACGGGGAAAACTTCCATCCGGGCTGGGCCATGGCCTTATGCGATCGGGAAGTCCGCGTAGCGCTTCTCGGCCAGCGCCAGGGCCTGGCGGACCCAGGCGTTCTCCTCCCAGGCTAACCGGCGCGTGGCCAGCCGGGCCTGACTCATGGGCCCCCCACCCCGCACGATCGTGAGGAACTTATCCCAATCGGGTTCGGTGTAGTGGACCACACCCTCTTCATCGATGTACAGGTTGGGATCCGGAATCGTCAGGCCCAGCTCCCAGATTTTGGGCACGAACTTGCGCAAAAACTCCTGCCGTTGCTCGTCGTTGGTCTTAAGCTTGATGCGCCAGCGCACAAGCTTCTCCGTGTGCACGGAGCGCGCATCCGACGGACCAAAGAACATCATGATGGGCTCCCACCAGCGGTTGAGCGCATCCTGCAACATGGCGCGCTGCTCTGGAGTACCGGTGGCCAGGGAGACCACGATGTCGTATCCATGCTTGATGTGGAAGGACTCCTCGGCGCAGATGCGCTTCAGGGCCCGGCCGTAGGGCCCATAGGAGCCCTGGGCCATCATGGTCTGGTTGACGATCGCCGCCCCGTCGATGAGCCATCCGATGATGCCCACATCGGCCCAGGTTTCGGCCGGATAGTGGAAGACGTTCGAATATTTGGCCTTGCCGCTGAAGAGCTCCTCGAGCATCTGTTCCCGAGACTTGCCGAGCGTCTCCGCGACGCGGTAAAGCAGATGCCCGTGCCCCACTTCATCTTGCACCTTGGCCGTGAGGGCCATCTTGCGCTTGAGCGTGGGAGCATACGGGATCCAGGAACCCTCCGGCAGGGCGCCCATGATTTCGGAGTTGGCGTGATTGTGAATGAGCCGAGCTAGCTCATAGCGATACTCCTCGGGCATCCAGTCGCCGGGCTCGATCTTCTCCCCGCGGGCAACGCGCGCCTCAAAACGCTCCAAGCGGCGGGCTTCCAGCTGAGCCTGGGTCATGTGGCGCTCTCCTTGATTAATCCGTGTAGTAAGATCTCGCTAAGTGCATCGGCGATGGCTTCGGCCGAGAGCGGCCCCTCAGGTCGGTACCACTGATAAAACCAGTTGGCCACGGACAAAACGGCGCGCGCGGCCATGGCGGGATCGACGGGCCGGAAGAGTCCCGTCGCGATCCCCTCCTGTATGATTTTTCTCCAGGCGGCCTCGTAAGCGTCCCGGTGCTCCAGGATGGCCTTGCGCCGCTCAAGGGAAAGCTGCCGCCATTCATGAAAGTACACCGTGGCCGCGGCCAAGTTCTGGGCGATCAGGGAGAAATGGGCCCGGAAAGCGCGCCGGAAACGCTCCACCGGAGAGGCCTCGGCCCGCAGCACCTCATCGATAGCTTGCAAAAACTGCTCCGCTGCGCGCCGAACGATCTCCCAGAGCAGGTCCTCCTTGCTTGCGATGTGTGCATACAGGCTGCCCCCCTGTAGCCGTAACTGCCGGGCAATGTCTCGAACGCTTGTGGCATGATAGCCACGCTCGCTAAAGAGGCTTTCGGCCACGCGACAGATGTCGTCAATCCGCCCCATAACCGAATCGAAATATATGCAATGCGGTTAGCAAATGCAAACGAACGGTTGTTCGTTTTCGCGTTTTTTCTGTCCGTGCGCTTTTTAGAAGGCCACGTTGAAGGGCGTTGGGCTGAAGCAGAGCACAAACAACACAAACCCCAGCCAGCCCAGTGCTCGGCGCCGAAAATCCAGAGGAACAAAGTAGAGCACGGGCGGATGATCGATCCGGATTATGGCGATAAGCAATACGACCCAGAGGAGCCATCCCGAGTAGCCCCAGGCGGCCAGTTGGGGTATCCAGTCGGCTAGCTGGGTGCAGACCAAGAGCACGATGAGCACGGGCAGGGCCCGACCCCAATCCGGCCCGTAAAGTCGGTACACGAAATAGGCCGCGATCAGGATCCAGAGCAGCCAGGTCCAGAGCACCCCCCAGGAGTGGCTCTCGTATAGCACCGGCCCCAGCTCCCGGATTAGCCCCACCCCGCCGAGGTACAGGAGCAGCAGCACGGCGAACCGGGCCAGCTGCCCATGCCAACGCGGCCCCAGGAGCGCGTAGGCGATGTGTCCGCCGTCTAGCTGCCCAATGGGCAGGAGGTTGAGCGCCGTAAAGAACAGCCCCAGCCAGCCGGCGAGGAGATAGGGGTAGTGATACATCTCATACATTGGGGGGGTGTGTTCCGATAACTGGCTCAGAAGCCAATACAAGGGGGTGGAGCCAATCCGCAGCGGGTTTCCCGAGGGCTCATAGCCGGCGAAAGTTCCGTATTGGAGCAAATGGGCGTGCAGCTCCGCATGGCCTCCGAACTGCAGCATGTACGTCGGAGGGGGCAGGGTGAGGAACCCATACAGCAGCGTGGCCAAGGATACCACGAAGCCGGCCAGCGGCCCGGCGATGCCGATGTCGAAGAGCTTGCGGCTGTCGGGCACCTTTTCCTGGATTCGGATAACGGCCCCCAGCGTGCCGATCGGACTTATAAACGGCATCGGGATGTAGTACGGCAAGGTGGTCCGGACCCCGTGTCGGCGGGCGGCTAGGTAGTGGCCGAACTCGTGCGCGGTGAGAAAGAGCAAAAACGGGATTGTAAAGTGCAGGCTGTCCTGCACGTAGCCCCACCAATTTGCGCCATGCACCAGGTCCCGACCCACCCAACCGATACCCGCATAGGTGACGGAGAGGAAAGTGAGCACAAATAGCAGCACGTGCACCCAAGGGCGACTGGTGCGGGCAAGAAGCGCCTCTGTGGGCGCGGCTTCGGGAGCTGCGACGGGCTGACGGGGCTCCAAGGGACCTCCTATGCCTGTGCGATGGGATCGCGGGCCAAGGGTAGGGTCATGCACCGGGCGCCACCTCGACCGCGCGAAAGCTCATAGCCCTCGAACATGACGGCGATTTTCTCCGAACCGTCGACGGGGAAGCCGCCATCCTCGTAGGAATCCAAAAACCCGCGCTGTTTGACGACCCTATAGCCGTGCGCTTTCAGTTCCTGGAAGGTCTTCTGGTTGCGCTCATAGCCGATCACCACGCCCGGGGCCAGGGCGAAAACATTGGCCCCGTCGGTCCACTGCTCGCGGTATTGGTCGATTTCGGCCAAACCGCCGCAGCGGATGAAAACCAGTTCATGGCCCAGGAGTTCCTCCAGGGCGGCCCGGATGCTGGGCTTGAGCTCCGCGCGCATCCCCTCGCCTTCCGGGAACAGGTGCACCACGTTGTAGCGCGGCAGTTCCACCAAAGGGGGAAAAACCACGCATTCCCGAGGGCTGGTGAAGGTAAAAATCGTATCCAGGTGCATGGAAGCACGCTGTTTGGGGATGTCTACAAGCAGCACGTGCCTGACGCGGGTGCGGCGGAACAACTCCATGGCGGCGCTTAGAGCCCCCCCGAAGGAGGTGCGCTCGCTGTGGCCGATCATCACAATATGCTCGTTGACCACGATCAAATCGCCGCCTTCGAGCGTGACCCCATAGTCGAGTAGGATTACCCGGTCTGGATGAGCGGAGAAGAACGGATGGTAGAGGGCCACGGTTTCCATGATGAGGCTTTCGCGCACCCGCGCCGGCGTGGCCGCGCGGCTGAGCAGAATGTGCTCCCCCACCACGGCGGCCAGGTCGCGCGTGAACATCAGGTTGGGCGTGGGCGGAACGGTGATCGGAAGGGGGGAGCGGCCCGTGATGGCCAACTCATAGAGTGCCTCCGCTTCTAAGCGCTTCAGATCCCGCTCAAAGGGCCGGAGGTTCTGCAGGGGGTGTAACTGCACGAAGCGCTCCACGAAGAAGGCGCGCGCCTCCTCGGAATACTCCAGAGCCTGGCGGAACAAGTTGGCGATGTCGTAGATCCCCTCCCCGTCGGGCAGTACTTTGCGAAACAAGGCGAGCATGTTCAGGTGCTCCTCGCGGGCGCCCTGTTCGAAGATGATGTCTTCGAACAGGAGCTCCGCCCGCTGGTCCGGGTGCACAAGCGAGACCTCCGCACCCGGGGTGTGCACGATTACGGCCCGCAGGCGTCCGACTTCGGAGGTGATCTCCAGATGCATGGTTGCAATTCAAGATAGGCTGGCCCCTGGCGGGGGGTCAAGGTTGAGCGTGCGGTAGACCACGTACAGGGGGCGCTGCTTGACCTCCTCGTAGATGCGGCCGATGTACTCGCCGATGATGCCGATGGTGATCAGCTGAATGCCACCCAAAAACAGCAGCGCGATGATAAGCGTCGTAAAGCCCGGCACGCGGGGCGTGGTGAAGTACCGATATAGATACAGCACGATCCCCACGAAGCTTATCGAGGAGACGAAAAACCCCATCCAGGTGGCCAGACGCAGCGGCGCACTCGAGAAGGCCAAAAGCCCATCCAGGGCGAGCCGCAGAAGCTTGCCCCAGGAGTATTTCGATCGGCCCCGGGCGCGGGCCGCGCGTTCATAGGGCACGCCAATCTGCCGGAACCCGGACCAGCTGCGCAGGCCCCGTACAAAGCGGCTTCGCTCCGGCATACGGCGCATCACCTCCAGCACGCGGCGATCGATGAGCCCGAAATCGCCGGCATCCAGGGGGATTTCTACCTCCGCCAAGGCGGACAGAAGCCGGTAGAAGATCCTGTAGGCCGTGCGCATAAGCCACGGCTCCCGACGCCGCGTGCGCACGGCGTAGACCACCTCGTAGCCCTGCTGCCATCGGCGCAGCAACTCCGGGATGAGCTCCGGGGGATCCTGAAGGTCCCCGTCCATGACCACCACGGCCCGCCCCCGGGCCCATTCCAGCCCTGCGGAAATCGCCCGCTGATGCCCGAAGTTGCGCGATAGCCCCAGCGCCCGCACGCGGCTGTCTTCGGCCGCCAAGCGCTCCAGAACGGCCCAAGAGCCATCTTGGCTTCCGTCGTCAACGAAGAGCACCTCCCAATCTAGATCCAGAGGCGCCAGCGCGGCGCGCAGACGCTTCAGAAGCTCCTCCAACACCGCAGCTTCGTTGTAGATCGGAATCACGATGGAAAGATCGGGGCTCGACATGGCCGCTCCGGATCAAGGCACAGAAAAGTTAGCGCAGGGTAAGCTGGTGCGCATGTGCGGTGCTTTTGCGGGATCTATGCCAACGCCGTAAACTTGCGCGGTTGTGGCTAGCTCGTAGTAGTAGTGTGCCGCCCACATGAAGATCGTCGTGCTCGGAGCCGGGGCCGTAGGGTTCGACATCGCCCGAATGCTCTCAATCGAGGGCCATGAGGTCACCGTGCTTGACAAAAACGAGGCCGCCTTAAGCCGTCTACGGGATCAGCTCGACGTGCTGGCCCTACAGGGGAATGCCACCTCGGCTCGAGACCTCAAGGAAGCCGGGGTGCATCAGGCGGACATCCTGATCGCCGTCACCAGCATCGACGAGGTCAACATCGTAGCCTGCATGCTGGGCTGGAAGCTGGGGGCCAGGGCGCGCATCGCGCGCGTGCGCAACGATGAGCTTACCCGACCCGGAGCGCTCATTCATCCTCAGGATCTGGGCATCGATCGCGTCATCCATCCCGAGGAGAGCGCAGCACAGGAGATCGGGCTTCTGCTCCAGCGCGCCGCGGCCACGGATGTGCTGAACTTGGCCGACGGGCAGATGCAACTTGTTGGCATCCGCCTCGATGCGCAGTGTCCGGTGCTGAACATCCCCTTAAGAGAGCTCGCAAACCAGCATACGGAGCTCTTGTTCCGCATCGTGGCCATCGTGCGGGGCCAGCGCACCATCATTCCAGGAGGTGGAGACATCCTACGGCGCAACGACCAGATTTTCGTGGTGGCGCCTACAGAGCAGATGCCGGCCATTATCCGGCTCTTAGGCAAGGAGAACGTGCGCATCCGCACGATCATGATCCTGGGCGGCGGATCGGTGGCGCTCAAGACGGCCGAGTGGCTGGTGCAAAAGGGCGGATATACGATCAAGCTCATCGAACCCGACCGAGACAGGGCCGTGGAGCTCGCCGCCGAATTGCCGGATGTATTGGTCATTCATGGAGACGGCACGGACATCGACCTGCTGGTCAGCGAGGGGATCGCGGACGTCGACGCTTTCTTGGCCGTAAGCCCAGATGAAGAGAACAACCTCGTTACCTGTCTCATGGCCAAGCATCTGGGTGTGCCCAAGACGGTGGCCTTGGTGAGCAAGCCCAATTACGTGCCCCTTAGCCAAACAATTGGCCTCGACGCGGCCGTAAACGAGAAGATCGCGGCGGCCAACGAAGTCCTGCGCTATGTGCGGGGTGCGCACGTGCTATCCGTGACCACCATCCCAGGCTTGGCTGCCGAGATCCTGGAGCTAGAGGTCTCCCCCCGCAGCCGGCTGCGGGGCAGACTCCTGCGCGACGTATCCTTTCCTCGTGGCAGCATCATCGGGGGGCTGCAGCGAGCCCGAAGCGCCGTCGTGGCCACGGGGCAGACTCGCCTAGAGGCCGGAGATCGCTTAATCGTCTTCGCCTTGCCTGAGGCGTTGGACGAACTGCGTCGCTTGGTGGGGTAGATGCGCCTCTCTTGGACTCCCCCGTTTAGCCTTCCCGCGGTGGGCTTCGCTTTGGGCGTCGTGCTGACGGCTGTGGGCGCAACGCAGCTTCTGCCCCTAGCCTTGGCGTTTGGGTTCAGAGAGCTTGAGCCTGCGCGCGCCTTTGCGCTGTCCAGCTCGCTCAGCATGGCCGCCGGTGTAGGCCTGGCTTGGAGCTTACGCCGACATGCGCAGGATCTGCGGCTGCGGGAGGGCTTTCTGGTGGTGACGGGGGGCTGGATCGTGGCCACGGCAAGCGGTCTACTGCCGTTTACGCTGAGCCGGAGCCTGGGCCTCGTAGATGCCCTGTTTGAGACCGCCTCGGGCTTTACTACCACGGGCGCCAGCGTGCTGGGCGGACCGGGTCGGCCTCGGGTCGAGGAGCTGCCGCAAAGCCTGCTTTTCTGGCGCAGCCTCACGCAGTGGCTAGGCGGCATGGGCATTATCGTACTCAGCTTGGCCATCTTGCCTGTACTCGGCGTGGGGGGCATGCAGCTGTACAAGGCCGAGGTGCCGGGTCCTACGCCCGATAAGCTCACCCCCCGCATCCGGGACACCGCCACGCGGCTTTGGGGCATTTACCTAGTGCTGACCGCGGCCCAAACCTTGCTGCTATCCCTACATCCGCGCGTAGGGTTGCTTGAAGCCCTACAGCACGCCTTTACGACCATGGCTACAGGGGGGTTTTCGACGCGTTCGGCTTCCATTGGGGCCTTTGAGAGCGCTTACGTGGAATACGTGACGATCCTGTTCATGGTGCTTGCCGGTATAAACTTCGCCCTGCATTACCGGCTGCTTCTGGGCCGGGTCGCGGCTGTGGCCTCGGATCGGGAGCTCTGGGCCTATGGGGGGATCGCGCTGCTGGCTTCGGGAATAGTTTTCATAGCACTCCTGGAGTCGGCCCCTTCGGCGGAGGCCGCCTGGCGCATGGCGCTGTTTCAGGTCGTCAGCATCCTCACTACCACCGGATACGCCACGGCGGACTATGAGGCATGGCCCCCCTTGGCCATAGCTACCCTGTTCCTGCTCTTTTTCGTTGGCGGCATGGCCGGTTCCACCGGAGGCGGACCTAAGGTGGTGCGCCTGTTGATTCTGTTTCAGAACGCCAACCGGGAGATCCGGCGCCTGCTGCATCCGCGCGCTGTGTTGCCGGTCCGACTCGGGAGCCGCGTCATTTCAGACGAGGTACTGCAGCATGTGCTCAGCTTCTTTACGCTTTACCTAGGCCTATGCGCCCTGTCTGTGCTCCTGTTGGCCTCTACCGGAGTGGATCTGCTCACGGCCATCGGGAGCACGATCACCTGCATCGGCAACGTGGGGCCGGGGTTCGGGGAGGTCGGTCCGGCGGAGCACTTCGCCCACCTCTCCGATGGGGCTAAGCTGTGGCTGAGCGCGCTTATGCTCGTCGGTCGGCTGGAGCTGTTTACGGTGCTTGTGCTGTTTAGCCGCTCGTTCTGGAAACGATGAGCCGAGTCGGCCTGCTTTTGGTGCTTTTGCTGGGCTGTCGGCCCACAGAATCGCAGAGGGGCCTGGAGGTGGCCACCGAAGAGCCCCCCACGCAAGAGGCCGAGGAGGTCTGGCTGCAGCTTTCCGTGCGCGGCCAGATGCGCCTATCCCTGTGGGCGGCGCGCTTGCTTGTATACGAGCGGCCGGATTCAACGGTGATGATCTTGCGCGGAGGGGTTCGGGCGCGCCTTTTTGAGGGGCAATCCGGCCCCCTTCAGGCCGAGCTGGAGGCTCAGGAGGGAACGTACTGGCCCCGGGCGCGCCGGATCGCCTTCCAAGGAGACGTACGGCTCCGGGTGGCGGATCGGCAGCTTTGGACTTCGGTTTTGGAGCTTGAGGAGGGAGAGGAACGCATCCGAAGCCCCGGCTTCGTGCGCATCCAAACCCCTGAGGAGTGGCTGGAAGGATACGGCCTGGAGGCGGCTTTTGATCTGTCCTGGTATCGGGTGCGACGCGTTACGGGCCGCGTCGCGGTGCCGGATGTGGGCACGTAAAGCGCTTCTTCTCGCGATAAGCTCCGTTTTACCGGCCGGGCTCGTCCGCGGCCAAGAGAATCCGCGCCGCATAGTCGAGATCGTGCACGCAGAGGAGCTCTCGGGACAGACCGTGGGGGGCCTTACCTATCGGAAGCTTATCGGCCGCGTGGAGATCCGCCAAGAGGAGCTGCAGCTGCGCTGCGATAGCGCACTGCAGATCGTAGAACGAGAGGAGATCCACCTTTTCGGACGCATCCAGATCGCGCAACCCACCGATACGCTTTGGGCCCGGCGGATCACCTATTATCACGGCCGGCGGGTGGCGGAAGTCGCAGGGCCTTTGCGCTACTCCGACGGGGTAACGCGCATCCAGAGCCAAGGGGCGCGCTACGACTATCGCCAGAAGCGGCTCGAGCTTACAGGTCCGCTCCACCTTGAGGATACGAGCTTTGCGATCCAGGCCCAACAGGCCCTGTACGAGACGGAGGCCAAGCGCGCTCTGCTTACGGGCTCCGTCGCGCTCTGGGGTTGGCGAGATTCTCTGCAGGTGCGCGCCGACACCCTGGAGTATTGGCGCAAGCTGGACCGGGCGCGGGCCTCGGGAGGCGTCTTCGGGCGCGATCTGCGGCAGCGGGTCTATTTCCAGGGCCCCCAGCTGTGGGTGGACCGCAAAAGCAGGCGCCTGCGGGCAGACGGGGCCCCCCTCTGGGCTCGCCTGCAAGCGGGCTCTCGTCCCGATACGCTCGGGCTTCGGGCCCATTGGGTCGAGGCCGTGGAACTCGATTCGCTGCGGCAACGCCTGGAAGCAGCCGAGGGGCTAGAGCTCGTCTCCCGCAGGATGGCCGCCCGCGCAGCCCATCTAAAGGGGCTGCGTCACAGGCAGAAGACCGGCACACGGGACTCGCTGTGGCTCTTCGGAAGGCCGCAGATCTGGCTGGAGCGCACCTGGCTAGCCGCCGATTCGATCTGGATCGGCGCGCGCGAGGGGGAGCTGGACTCAGCCTGGCTCCACGGTCAAGCCGTACTGCTAGAGGAGGACACAGCAAGCGGACGCTACCATCAGGCGCGAGCGTCCCGCATCCGGGCCGTCTTTCAAGACAGCCTCCTTGTGGCGTTGGAATTGCTCGAGGGGGCCGAGGTGCTCTATTTTCTGCGGCAGGACACAACGCGCAATGGGGCCGTTGAAATCAGGGCCCGTCAGATCACGCTCCGCTTCTCCGACGGACGCTTAAGCGAAGTGCGCATTCCGGGCTCAAGCGAAGGGGTGTTCTATCCCGAAGAGGCATTGCGGAATGGCCTTCCGTCGCTACCTGGCCTCCCTCGGAGGCCCGATCCGCGCCCCGGCTGGCGTATATGGGTGCGGGAGGATCGTCTGGAGGTGCGCCAAGCGGAGCCCCCTAGCTCCCTCAACATCCGCAGAGCGCAATAGCCCGGCTACATGCCCCTGCGATCCCAACCCCAGCCTAGCTTCTGGCGGAGCGTGGTGAAGAAGTCATGTCCGGGCCGCTTTACGAGCCGCACCCGATGTGCGGCGCATCCCAGCTCGAGCTCTAGCGTCTGCCCCCTGTACTGGGCGCTCCAAGAGTCCCAGGCCACCACCACGGGCCGCTCCCAGGCGGCCACGCGCAGCCGAATCCGCACCGAGGCCGGCAACACCACGGATCGGGTCGTAAGCGTATGCGGGCAGATCGGAGTGACCAGAATGGCTTCTAGCTCCGGAGCCAGGATCGGCCCGCCAGCCGCCAGGGAGTAGGCCGTAGAGCCGGTCGGCGTGGCCACGATCAGGCCATCGCCCCAGTATGTGTTGAGGTACCGGCCGTCGACCTCGGCCTCGACGGCGATCATGCTCGAGGCCCCGGCCTTGCCCACTACGACGTCGTTGAGGGCCCAGCGTTCTGGCTCGTTCTGCTCGGAGCAGACCCGAAGCGCCAGGGTCAGGCGGGCTTCGATCCCGTAGCGACCCTCCCAGAGGTCCTCAAGCGCGCCCTCCAGCTCTTCAGCCTGCGTGTCGGCCAAAAAACCCAGGCGCCCCACGTTTACCCCTAGAATCGGTACCTCCTCGGGCGCGATCAGGTGCGCGGTGCGCAGCAGCGTGCCATCTCCCCCCAAGGAGAGCACAACGGTCGCCTCGCGACGCAGCACAGAGGCCTCCACGAGGTCCCATCGGATGCCTTGACAGCACGGCTCAAGATCCCGATGCACCAACAAGACCACTCCCCGAGAGGCGGCCCACACCCGCACCCTATCCAATACGGCGGGCAAACTTTGACTGTGTGGGTTCCCTACGAGGCCGAGGACCATGAGGGTGTGCTTCAGCGTATAGCGGTGATCCTATGGTTTCCTTCCGTAGCAGGAGGGATAAAAACGACCACTCCGGAGGCAGGCGAAGGCGGCCCCGAAAAGTAAAAAACGCTTGGCATAGTATTGGATTCGCAGTTTCTACGTCGGATCGCTTCCGCATCGGTCCGTGCCCGCCGATGCGGAGCCCTAAAATCCCGTCATCACCCTCCACCGAACAGGGAAGCCGTGCTTCCCTGTTTGTTTTTTATAGGTCAGCGCGCACGCCCGGCGTCAGATACCACTCCCCCAGATAGTAGCCCGGCCTTTGGGGGTAGAAAAGCACCCCGGACCATCGACGGTCGTAGACGAAACGTTGCGCGACCACAAACAGAAACAGGTAGGGACGGTCTGCGGCCAGGCGTGCTTGCAGAGCCCTGTGCAGGGGGATGCGGCGCTGAGGCTCCAGCTCCGTGGGAATCCGCTCCAAGAGCTGATCCGCCTCGGGGTTGCGGTAGCCGGCGTAATTAAACCCCCTCTGCTCTGCTTGCGTACTGTGAAAGTACGGGTAGAAGTCTTGTTCGTTGGCGTCGAAGACGATCCCCACCACAGCCGCATCGTAGTCCCGGCTGCGCAGGCGGCCGAGCAGCGCCCCCCACTCTATGGGCTGCACCACGGCCTGGATGCCGACCTGGGCCAGGGCCTGAGCCCAGATGAGTGCCACCTGCCGACGGTTTTCGTTGCCTTGGTTGAAGTAGAGCGTAAAGCGAAACGGCACCCCGTCCTTGTCCAGAACCCCGTCTCCGTTCGTATCGCTCCATCCGGCCTCGGCCAGAAGCCGACGGGCGCGGGCTGGATCGTAGGGGTCGGGACGAATGCCGGGGTGGTGCTCCGGACGCTGATCGAAGTAGAAGGTCGCAGTGGGCCGTCCCTGTCCGAAAAAAACCGTCCTGAGCATCTGATGGCGATCGGCCAAAAGAGATAGGGCCTGACGCACGCGGGGGTCGCGAAAATACACACGATCCAGGTTCCAGGCGATATAGTAGAAGCTGGGCTGAATCTGCACATGCTTAGCGAAACGGCGTTCAAAGTCCGGCCCTTGCATTTGGCGCACCAGCTGTACGGGCCGGAAGGATTCGCTGAAGTGTATCTGGCCGGCTCGAAGGGCGCCGTAGGCGGCCTCTAGGTCTTGGAGCACGCGAAAACGGATCGTATCTGGGTAGGCCTGGGAGAAGGGTTCGCGGCTGCCGGCCTGCCAGTAGCGTTCGTTACGGGCCAGCACGAGCCACTGACCGCGTCGCCACTGAACGGGCCTATAGGGGCCGCTTCCCAGCACGCGCGCGGGATCAAAGCGAAACGTGGGATCTTGAAAGCGCCGCGCAAAAGCCTCCATCGCGGCCCGGGCCTGCTGCGGAAGCTCCTCCAGCTTGCCGGCGCTGTGATACAGGGCCAGATCCTCGACCGTGTAGCGATCGGTAAGCCCATCTGGATCGTAGTGATGCTTAGGCAGGATGTAGAGGGCATAGGTGAGCTTGTATACGTTATCAAAACGGGGCCGGCGCACGTAGAAGCGCACCTCGCGCGGCCCCAGGATCTCGGGCTTGAGGATGTCGACGCATTCGGCCCGAAGCGGGGCGCTGTCTACGAAGGGGTTCATGAGCGCCTTCCAAGAGAAGACCACGTCCTCAGCCGTCACGGGCCGGCCGTCGGCCCAGCGGGCCTCCGGGCGCAACCGAAACCGGTAACTCCGATGCCCGTTCTCCGCGACGGGCAGCTCCGCCAGCTCGGGCATAAGCTCAAGGGTTCGGAGATTGAGCTTACAGAGCCGATCGAAGATGAGCTGCTGTATATAGCGCGTGGAGGCGTCCGTGGTCAAGTACGGATGAAGCCCGTCGGGGTCGTTGAGCTCGTGTTTCGTGAGCACGCCACCCCGGCGAGAGCCCTGCGGAGGCCCGGATCCGGCCGTGATCACAGGCCCCAGACCGAAGACGCTAAGCGCGACCAGAAGCGCGCTCCGGCCGAAGACGGCGCACCGCCACCAGCGCATGAGCCACTCCGATCGTTAGGATCGCTCCGATAAGCGTATACCAAGGCCATCCGATGCGCACTAGCGCGATAAACAAGATCATGCCCGCGATTGCGCACCCGAAGGCTATAAGCGCCTCTTGCTCTGCTGGGCGACGAAACAATAGGCCAAGCAGAAAAACCCCCAGGAGCCCCCCGTAGGTGAAGCTAGCGATGCTCAGGCCGAGCTCCACAACGGGGTTTTCGGTGCTGCGAAACAGCAGGGCGAAGCCGATGAAAACCGCTCCCCAAAAGAGCGTTACCAGACGCGCAAGAGGAAGCATGCTCCGTCGAACCCACCTGGCTGGAAACCAGCGCTGATACAGATCCAAGACGGTAGACGAAGAGAGCGCGCTTAGCGAGCTGGAGAGCGTGCTCATGGCCGCGGCCATGATGCCGGCCAGAACAAGCCCTGACAGACCCGGTGGCAGACCTTCAAGCAGAAACCGGGGGAAGATCTCATCGGCTCGGCTCAGACCCAGTTGAACCAAGATCGCCCGCGGTTCATACGTTCCGCTCCGCGCCCCGTAGTAGGCCCAAAGCAGAAGCCCGACGCTCAGAAACAGGCCAAATTGGGCCAGCACGAAAAGCCCGCTTCCAACGAGCGCGCGCTGGCTAGCCCGAAGCGAACGACAGGCTAGCAGGCGTTGCACTATGAGCTGATCGGTCCCGTGCGAGGCCATGGTAAAGACCGCCCCGCCCACTAGGCCGGTGATCAGGGTGTAGTTCTGCCGCAGCCAGTCCAGGAGCGATAGCTCGGCGCCCCAGTGGAAAAGCCGAAGCTTGCCCATTTTGGCCGCCTTGTGGACCCAATCCGCCGGCGCTTTTTCCAGGAGCAGCCCCAAAGCCCAGAGAGCACCCACCAGATAGACGGCTAGCTGCAGCACATCGACCCAAATCACGGCCCGCAATCCGCCCACGTACGTGTACAACACCGTAACGAGCCCGATGGCGGCGATCAGATGCGCATACGAGAGCGAAAGGCCCAGCTGATCGCAGACGACCTTGATCGGAATGGCCGCAGCGAACAGCCGCACCCCGTCGGCCAGCAAGCGCGTGGCCAAAAACACGAGGGAAGTTGCGCCCCGCAAACGATCCCCGAACCGGTGTCCCAAAAAGGCGTAAGCGGTCTCTAGCCCGCCCCGATAGTAGGCCGGCAGAAACAGCGCGCTCACCACGATCCGCCCCAGCACATAGCCAAAGGCCAGCTGCAGGAACGTAAGGTCCCCCATAAAGGCCACTGCAGGCACGCTGATCACGGTAAGCGCGCTCGTTTCGGTGGCTACCACGGACAGCAGCACGGCCCACCACGGCACAGAACGGCCGCCCAGAAAGTAATCCTCTACAGAGCGCTGCCGACCCGCCAGGCGGATCCCCAGCGCGGCCGAGGCCGCAAAGTAGAGGACGATCACTGCGGCATCCCAGGCGGTCAGCATGCCTCAGCCCCGCTTGGGCATCTACAACCCCTCGGCGATGCCTGAGTCGCCGTTTTCCTGATCGGCCTCCTCACCGCGATCCAGCAGAGCCACGTAGCAGGCTTCTATGGCCTCCTCAAGGGTGGGGTACAAAAGAAACACGGTATCCAGAAGCGAGACTTGGATGAGCCGCAACACCGGCTCTTGGGCCCCGGCCAGCGCGAAGAACCCCCCCTGTCCGGCGAAATGCCGATGGGCGAGCAATAGCGCGCTTAGCCCCGAGCTGTCCACATAGCGCACATGCGATAGGTCCACAATAAGGTTCTCCACGCCCTCCGTTAAGAGCACCACAAACTCCGCCTTGAGCGTGGGCGCGACGCTCGAGTCTAGCCGCTCTTCCAGAGGGGTCAGGATCGAAAACTGATCCCGATGATCGATTTCAAAGCGCATAGGCCCTTCCCGCAGGTGGCCCCTGTATTTACGCAACGGCCCTCCTGGGGCGCAAGCCGGTTTCGGTTGCATAGCCTTAGAACATAGCCGAATTTTTGAAGGCCCGCTCTCGCAAGAGCCTCTACATGAAGCTTGATGCGATCTCTTTGTCGAAGCTAAGGCATGGGCTTCCGCCGGTTCCGCGGATCCTGGGCGCCTTGCTTCTGGTGCACGGGCTTGGGGCTGCAGCCAAGGCGCAGATTCTAGACCCCTCGCTCGTGCCCGCCGATCATGCGGTATACGAGTGGCTGCGTTACATGCGGCTACGGGGATGGCTTGCGGATTTCCCCTTTGAAAGCCGCCCCTTGAGCCGAACCGAGATCGGCCGTCAGCTGGCCGCGCTTCGAGATCGGCCCCTGGACCCTGTGGAACGGACCTGGTGGCGCCGATTCGCCCTGGAGTTCGCCCCCGAGTCGGGGCTTTCGGAACAGACCAGCCTGCGAAGGCCCTGGGAGGGCTTTGACCGGGATTCGACGCGCTACCTATACCGCGAGCGAAGCCCGGATTACGCTTTGTACGTCAACCTGCTGGGGGGAGCCGATGGACGCTGGGTGCGCGCGCAAAGCGGCCCCCTGTGGGGACAAGTCTGGACGGGCGGAGTGCGCGTGCGCGCCGCGCTCTCGGGGGGTTGGGCCGCTACGGCCGACGTCCGCGCGGGCTACCTGCTCGCCGGCAAAGCCCAGGTGCTGGGCTACGATCCGTTTTGGCGCAACCTGTACAAAGTCCGACAGGAGCAGGACCGCTCCGGGGATGCGGCCGTGGCCGCCGTAAGCTGGCGACGCAGCCGGTGGGCGCTTGATCTCTTGCACGGACACCTGCTTTACGGGGCCGGACAAGATGCCGGCCTCGTGCTCACCTCCCAACCGGGCTATTATACGGCGTTCCGCGCCCAGGTGGGCTTTTCGCGCCTGCGCTACCAAGGCGCCCTGGCCTGGCTGCTTGACCCACCCCGACGGCAGGTGTTTCCCCTCGATACGAGCCGCTTCGCGTATATGAGCCTTCCCCGATACCTGCAGCTACATCGCATCGAGCTGATCCCGCATCCACGCTGGCGGCTCGCCTATACGGACCTGGTCGTCTACGGCAACCGAGACCTAGAGCCCACGTACTGGCTGCCCTTCTATCCGTTTGTGATCGCCGAACACGAGCTCTGGGACCGCGACAACGTGCTCTTCAGCCTGGAATCGGTCTGGCTGCCATCGCGTGGTTGGGAGCTCACGGCCGCGATCCTGGTCGACGATCTGGATCTCCTGAAGCTGGGCACGGATCATATGTCCGTCAAACTCGCCTGGCAGCTCGGCCTGGGCTGGTCCGTGCGACCCGAGATGGCGCTTCGCTTCGAATACACCCGGGTGGAGCCTTACGTGTACTCCCATTGGATCCCCTACAACAGTTATACACACAACGCGGTCTGCCTGGGACATCCGCTAGGGCCGAATAGCGATCAGCTCTATGCGGGCGCTGAGGGCTGGCTAGCCGGCCTTCTGCGCGTGCGGGCCGCGGCGCGTTATCGCCGGCATGGGGCCAATCTGCTCGATGGGGCCGGAAAGCTGGTTCGCAACGTGGGCGGCGATGTGCTGCGAGGGGACTATCCCCCGCACAAACGGAAACCTTTCCTAGATGGCGTGCGACAAACCTGGTGGGAGACGGAGTTAGCCCTAAGCTGGGAGGTGCGGCGTGGGCTGTGGTACACGGGGGAATTCTTTGTACGTCTTCCGCAACGGGGGCCGATCTCCAGGCTTGTGCGCGCCAAAGTAGGCTTCTGGATGGAGCTATAGGGCGCCACGTGCGCTGGCTGCTTGCAAGCCTGTGCCTTGCCGGCTGCGTCGCCCCTCTGCCACCGCCGTTTCGGGATTTTCAGGCCCCCGCCTCCTGGCGGCCGGAGCAGCTTGCGGTCCTTCAGGAGGCCCTGCGGGAGGCCGGCTGGGAACCTCGGCCTGGACCCGTTGTGCACAGCTTGAGCACGCATCCTCGGCGAATCGCTGGTGCCCTGCTATACCGGGTAGAGGGATACGTGGAGCTGGTGGCGATCGACTCGCAGCGCGTGCGTCTGTATGTGCACGCCTATCGTTACCACCTTTGGGGTCGATCCCGCATCGGATACCTGAGCGCGGCCCTCAGCCGCAACGTAGCCGAGCCTATAGAGCGGGCGCTGCGGCGCAGAGGCTTTGTGCTCACGCCTTATGAGCTCAAACCGATCACCATTGAGTGAAACCTAAACACGCTATCGGCGTTTACAAGAGTGCTTTCGGAAGAGCGCTCCTTTACAAAGCTGGGGATGAACGGGTCTCGACGGACCGAGCGTGGGCTCAGGCGGCGGGTCGGGCTGCCGGCGTAAGCCCGCTAAAACACGCCGGGAAAAAGAAGTGCGAACTCTTACAGCTACGCGATGGCGGCTTAATACACCCGCCATCTGTCCGTGCTCAGGGCGCCTGTCCCCTGAGCGACGGGCATCGACAAGACAGGCTAGCCCGAAGACTCTGGCCCGGGGTCAACGGGTAAAGACCTAAGGGGGCTACTCTTGCGCCGCCTGTCGGTTGGCTACGCGCAGGAGGAAAACAGATAAACCGACTACGCCCGTAGATGTCTGAGTGCGGGCCGGTTCGGACGCGGGTTCGACTCCCGCCATCTCCACAAGTGGTAAGCCGCCATAAGGCGGCTTTTTTATTATTCGCTCTGGCGACGGAGATCTGAGGCGACCTTGAAGGCCGTACTCCACACCTTAGCCCTTGCAATCGCCTCCGACATGTTGCGGGAGTTGCCGCTGTCTGTAACGTCTACGATGCGGCAACGGTCCTATGATCAGCTCAGGCACCCCACACCCTTCTCCCATCATGATTAGGCGGATGGTCGGGCACCGGGTGAACCCGGGCCCGGCTTTTTTATCCGCATCTCTGCCTTTTTGTCCGCATCTTTGTGATGCGCTCCCCCTATAAGCCCAAAGGCCGGGGAACTTTGCGATCAGGGCACATGATTTGATTGAGCGATCTGGCGAATCAAGATGGCCCCATAAGAGCTAGAAGATGAAGGGCTGTATCATTATGAGATCCATCTGCGCGGCGCTTGGGCTTCTGCTTCTAGTGGGCTCCCTGACAGGGTGTGGTCCTGTGCGCCGGCTTGTCCAGCCAGCCCAGCCCGAGCCTGAGCAAGAGCTGCCCATCTTGTCTCCGGGCGATTACCGAATCAACATCGGCGATGTGTTGGAATTCAAGTTTGAAGAGACCGACCAATTCAACCAGACCGTCACGGTGCGGCCCGACGGACGCATATCGCTTCCCTACCTGGGAGACGTGGTGGCCGCTGGGTTAACCCCGAACGACCTCAAACGCCGGGTGGAGGAGGCCTACAGCGTTATTCTCCGGAATCCGGAGGTAACGGTGATCGTGCACATTGCATCGAATCAGGCCGTTTTTGTGGTGGGCGAGGTCAACGAGCCCGGTTTGCAGATCATGCAACCGAATATGACCGTACTTAAGGCGATCGCCATGGCCGGTAGCTTCCGCCCCTCGGCCAAGCGCCAGAGCGTAATGTTGCTGCGCCGCCAGCAGAACGGACAATATCGCGCTTATAGGCTGGATCTGCGGGCCGCCTCGGTAGGCCGTAGGCCAGAACTAAACGTGCCCCTGGAGGCGGGGGACATCATCTACGTGCCCACAACGGTCATCTACGACATTGAAAACTTTATGACGCGCGTTTACAACAGCTTGATCCCGCCGATCAACGCGGCCATCCAAGCCCTGATCCTCTATCAAGTCACAACGAGGTAAACGCCATGGAAACGACGCCTTATCAGGCCCTCGGCTACACGGTGCAGACCGCTTTCCGGCGGTATTGGTATCTCATCGCGTTCTTTCTTGCGGCCGTGGTCGGCACCGTGGCCCTGGTGACGGCGCTCCTGCCCAAGCTATACACCTCTGAGGCCCGCATCCTCCTGGAGCGCGATCCCCAAACCGAAATCGCGACCTTGCTCGGTGCAACGATTCAACCCCGCAACATCGAGCAGATCGTCATGGCCGACATCGAGATCATGCGCAGCCGACCTATCGCCGAAGAGGTGGTGCGCAAGACGGGCTTGGATCGGGTTATCCGGACAGGGGCGGCAAACGAGCGCGAGCATTTGGACCGCGTCATCCGACAATTTTGGTCCCGACTCAAAACCGAGCCGTTGCGGGACGCCGGTGTGATCCGCCTCCAATACTCGGACACCAACCCAGAACGCGCCGCTTCCGTGTTGCAAAGCCTCATCGAGGCCTATCGGGAATTCCCGTCTCGCCTATACAACCGAACGCAAACATACCAGTTCTTTGAAGCCCGGGTGCGGGAGGCTGAACAGCGGCTCCGCGACTTAGAGGCCCAACAGATGGAATTTCAACGATCTCGCAGCTTCATATCCCCGGAAGTGCAGCGGCGACTGCTGGCGGATCAGATTCTGACCTTGGCGCAACGCTTAACGCAAATCCGCTCCCAGCGCATAGAGCGCGAAACGCGCCTGCGTGAGCTGGAGCGAGCCATTCAAACCAACCAGTTGACGAGCATCCCCTCTACCGACGTAAGCAACAGCTTAAGCCAAACGGGCACGCTGGTGAGCCTACGCAACCGACTAGCCGAGCTTCTAATCCAACGCGCCAAGCTGGCTGAAACCTATACGCCGCAGTATCCGGAGATGCGGCAAGTTGAACAGCAAATCCGGGAAACGCGCCAACAGCTGGTGAGCGAAATCAACCAGTCTATAGAACAAGAGCGCGTCGGTATCGCCAGCCTCTTAGCCGCCGAAAGGCAGCTACAGGTGGAGCTGGACCGGCTAAGGGCCCAGATTGCGAGCTTGATCGACCAAGAGACCACCTACGAACGACTGCGGCGGGCGATCGACGAAAACGATCAGGTTTATAACGCCCTGCTGCGGCAGCGCGAAGAAGCGCGCATCGCCATGCTGCGTCTGCAGCAAGAGGTCATCGTCACCGTCATCAGCCCCCCTAATGTGCCCGGAATCCCCTCCAGTCCCAACTGGACCCTCAACCTGGGCTTGGCTTTTCTCTTCGGACTGAGCGGCGGTATCGCTGTCGCCTTGGCGCGCGCGTATCGAGACGAGATGATCCTATCGCCGGCGGACGTCTCTCGGGCCGGCATTCCGGTAATCGGTGAAATACGGGAGACCACAGGATGAGCTTGGGCATCTTGGTGGCGTTGTTTGTCGGGATAGCTTTCCTGATCGGCGCCCTTTTGGGCTGGATCTACCACCATAGCCAACACGGCGCACGACCAGCTGAAGGTGCCATCTCGCAACGCATCGCCTCGCTAGGCCCCACGGTGGCGGCCGCGGACAAAACAACCGCTCCGCGCCCCGCGATCCCAAAGGAGCCCGTCGCGCCCCCAATCCCAAGCACGTGTCGAGTGGATTTGACGCAAAGCAACGCCGCGCCAGGAATCGTGCTTGCCCAGTACGCGGTCCTGGCCCGCTTTGCCGAACACGAGGCGTCCTTCGAGGCGATCGCTCAGCGGCTGCTACTGAGACCTGAGCTGCAGCTGCGCAACACCCTGGCGGTAGTCTCCCCCCACCGATCGGCAGGAGCCACTACGATCGCCTCCGGCTTGGCCGTGACGCTAGCCTCAGGCATCGCAGACCGAGTCGATCCCGCCCCTGTTCTGCTTGTCGACTTTCACTTCGAAGATCCGATGCTGGGCAGGCTCTTCGGAATCCGAACGGCAAAAGGGCTAACAGACTACCTCGCCGGCGGGGAGCTTGCCGCCGACTATTTTCATCGGCTGGGTCCTTATCCGCTTTGGGTGCTCCCCGCAGGCCACAGGCTACAGGAGACGCTTTTCAACGCTCAAGCCGTGGACCGGTTGCGGCTCTTTCTGGGCGAAATGCGACAACGTTTCCGCTGGGTGGTGCTCGATGTGGGCTCCAGTCCCACGGGGACACATTGGCTTGAGACGGCGCGCCCTGCTATGCTTTGCGTAGCCCAGCGTGGCAGGACCCGACGCTCCGAGCTGTTGGCCGTACAGCGGTTTGCCCAGGCAAACAAGCTGGAATTTATGGGGGTAGTGCTAAACCGTGTCCCGCGCAGAGCGGCATAATGCTGTATGCACCCTAGGCGCCCGATTTACGGCCTGACGGTCCTGTGTGATCTTTGTGTCGCCCTCGTCGCCTGGTGGGTGAGCGGAAACCTTTTCGGTGAGCCCCTTGATGACCCCTCAGAGCTCATCTTCCTCCTGCTTTTGCTTGCGGGCTGGGGTGTGTTCCTGCGATGGTGGGACAGCTACCGCAGCCCCTTCTCCGAGGGCCCCCTTAAGCGAGAATGGGTCCGGCTGATCGGGGCTGTCGTCTCCTTGCTCTCTTTTAGCGGCCTGCTGGCCCTTCTAGCGCCCTTATGGGACTTCTACTTGCCCCGGTGGATCTTTTTCGGATCGCTGCTGCTGCTGGGCAGCATCGGCGAACGCGCCTTGCTGCGCTTGCTTTTGCAATACTACTACGGTCGAACACGCCGCCGCTGGCGCGTCTTGATCGTGGGAACGGGCCCGCCTGCGCAATGGATGGCGCAAAGCATTCGCAAGCACGGCGAGTGGGGCCTGGAGCTACTGGGTCTGGTGCGCATGCCGTTTGAGGAGCCCCTTCAAGAGGAGGAGCTGCTGGTGGGCTCCGCCACCGTAAAGACGGCAACGCAAGCCGCTGCGGTCCGGTCCGCGCCTGTGGCTCCCGTTGTGGGCGCGTTCTCCGATCTGCCTCGTCTGCTCGATACCCTCGTCATCGACGAGGTGCTCGTGGGCTTTTCGCTCGAACATTACGAGGCGATCGAGCGGCTTACGCGCCTATGTCACCAATACGGGATCCCTTTGCGCATCCCCTCTCGGCTTTTGCAGACGGAGGAGGATTTTACCCTGATCGCGGAGCCGATCCGGGGTTGGCAGGCCGCGCTGAAGCGCGGCATCGACCTGCTCGGGGCCTTTGTGGGCCTGATCCTGTTGCTTCCCCTGATGCTGCTGATCGCGCTTCTGATCCGGCTTACCTCTCCGGGTGCGCCAGCCCTGTATGTGCAGGATCGGGTAGGCTATCACAAGCGGATCTTCCGGATGTACAAGTTCCGGACCATGGTCCCCAACGCCGAACAACTGCAACAAGAGCTAGAGGAGCTCAACGAGGCCGACGGGCCGGTGTTTAAGATCCGAAACGATCCGCGCATCACCCCGATCGGCCGCTTTTTGCGCAAGCATAGCCTAGATGAACTACCCCAGCTCATCAACGTCCTATTGGGCGACATGAGTTTGGTGGGCCCACGCCCTTTGCCTTTGCGGGACTATCAGCGGTTTACGGACCCGCGTTACAAGCGCCGGTTCGCCGTCAAACCCGGCCTCACATGCCTGTGGCAGATCTCCGGGCGCAGCGACCTACGCTTCGAAGAGTGGATTCGGCTTGACCTGGCCTACGTCGATAACTGGTCCTTGGCGCTGGACTTACGGATCCTGCTCAAAACCATACCGGTGGTGCTCCTGGGAAAGGGGGCCTACTGATGCGAAGCCGCATGGGATTGGGATTGGGCCTTGGCCTTGGGGCGCTCATAGCCGGTGGCGTGGCGCTCCGATGGGTGTTTTTGGATGCCGATCCGCCCTGGCTGCTAGACCGCGGCTTTATCACGGATGAGCTCTGGTGGGCCCATCAGGGGCGCAATTACGCCCTATTCGGCCGCTGGCACGTTGACGGCTTCTATCAGGCCTGGGTCAGCGCCTGGCTCTTTACGGTCTTGCAAGGCTTTATCTTCTGCTGGCTTGGCGTGAGCATCGAGACCATGCGCCTGCTTTCGGCGCTGTCCGGAACGCTCACCCTGCCGGTTGTGTACGCGCTCTTCTACGATCGCAAACGGCCCGAGGTCGCCTTGTACACCGTGGCCCTGTACGCCATCTCGGCCGGCCCCTTGCTTTACAGCCGCGTGGGCTTCGTAGAATCCACGCTGGTCTTGAGCCTCTTGCTGAGCCTGCTGGCCTGGAGGTACCGCTGGTTCTTCCTTTCCGGTTTTTTTCTTGGTATAACGGCTCTTATTAAGACCTCCGCCTTCTATTTCTTCCCCATCTACGCGCTGCTTTTGGCCTGGGAGGCCTATCGCGGCCGTTGGTCCTGGGGCTCGGTCTTGCGCTTCGTCGCAGGCGGGGCCCTAGTCGCGATCCCGTATGTGGCCTTCCTGGTCCATCCGGACTACAGCGGCTGGATCGCCAAGAACCGCTCAAGCGCCCCGATCTACATTCGGCCCTATTTCTGGCTGAACCTCTGGATCAATTCCTTTATTGGGCTCATCCCGGCTGTGGCCTTCGTTGCGCTGTGGCACCTGGTGCCCCTATTGCGGCGGCTTCTGGAGCGCTTCCGCAGCACCTTAGCGCAGCTGGATGAGCCAGACGCGTTAGCCCTTATTCTGCTAGCGGGCAACATCGTTCTGCTGGCCACCTCTTCGTATCAGCCTGAGCGGCGGTTTCTACCTGTTTTTCCGGCCCTGGCGTATCTGGCCGCTCTGTGGCTGGCCGGATGGCGCTGGAGGTGGCCAGAGCCGTCGCCGCAAGCCGCATCCCCTTGGGGCCGTCTTCTGCGTTGGCTCGGAGCTCTGTGGCTGCCGTGGAGCGCGTTGCACGGCGTGGGGCTGGCGATCGGTGAACGGTTGCCGATTCACGTGGGACAGGAGCACGGTTTAAACGTAATCGGGATCTCGATGCTTAGCTTTGCGGGCTATCTGGCGCACGCGGGCTGGATGAGTTTTATCCGCTCTCGAGAACCGGATCTGCCCGATTGGCAATGGGCCCGTCTGAGCGCGCTCGTCTTAGTGGGGATGCCCCTTGCGGTTTACGCGGTGCGCTTTGCACACGGACCCTCATGGATCGCCTCGGCCCTCGTAGGCGGCCTGGGCCTGGGCTTGGCCTGGGCGCTGCGGCGTCAAGAGGCCCGATTCGAACGCGGCCTGGAGCGCCTGCGCATGGGCGCGGCCGCGCTTTTGCTTCTGGTGCTTGTGGAGCTGCCTTACCTGAGCAGTTGGCTACCGCCTTCGTACGCGTTTCGGGATGCCGGCCGACAAATTCGTGCGCTCGTGGGTGACCAGCCCGTGGTGGCCCACTACAACTTGCCGCTAGCCGAAACCCGGGCCCCCGTTATCCGGCCCTCGATCCGGTATAACTACGCCCCCGCGATCTTTCATCGGGGATATGCGCTCGTACTGCGTTACGATAGGGATTTTTCGGTACCCCGCTGGTCGCAGATTCGCTCCTGGCCCCCCGTGAACCGGCGGGATCCGACCCTAGCCGGACGCGCCCCCACGGTGGTGCCATACGGCCGGCAACCGGACTGGAATCAAGTGGAGCCCGCTATCATCGCGCCCGAAGTTGGCCAATATTTGGTATTTCTGCCCAAAGGTAGCCGACTACTGCGGAGCTTCCCCTTATACGTCTACGGGCTACCTGGCTATCCTCGATTTGTGCTGGAGTTATGGCAACTGCCCAAGACTACGTAGAGGCTTTTCATGGCCCTGAGGCCATCGCGCGCGTATCGATCCTGGGTGTGGGGATCTCGCGCATAACGCTTCAGCAGACGCTGGAGCTTATGAGCGCCTGGATCCGCCGTCGGGAGCGGCGTCGCATCTGTGTGGTCCCCACTAACAGCATCCTGGCCGCTTACCGAGATCCGCGGTTGCGGACCGTTTACAACACGGCCGATCTGGTTCTGCCGGATGGCATGCCCGTGGTGTGGGCAAGCCGCCTCTACGGCCCACCCCTTCCGGAGCGCGTAACGGGGCTGGACCTGTTTCCGGCTTTCTGCGCGCGGGCGGCTCAAGAGGGCTTCCGGATGTTTTTGCTCGGCTCTCATCCCGAGGTGCTTCGGAAACTCGTCCAGCTGCTACCCCGCCGCTACCCCGGCTTACGGCTTGTGGGCTACTACAGCCCCCCGTTTCGCCCCCGCTTGCGCGAAGCGGACAACGCGCTCATCATGGAACGTATTGCGCAGGCACAGCCCGAGGTGCTGTGGGTGAGCCTAGGCGCCCCCAAACAAGACCTCTGGATCGCAGAAAACCTGGAGCGCCTGCCGAATCTCATCGCCATCGGCATAGGGGCCGCCTTAGATGCCGAGGCGGGCCGGTGGCGCCGCGCTCCTCGCTGGATGCAGCGAGCCGGCCTCGAATGGCTTGCCCGCCTTGTACAAGAGCCGCGACGCTTGTCCCGACGCTATCTGCTAGAGGCCCCGCTTTTTATTCCACTCGTGCTGCGGGACGCGCTGGGCGCGCGGTTTGCGAAAGGAGAAGCCCCCTATGAACGGCCCGCGTGAACGCAGCCTCGCAGGTGGCCCCCCTGGCGGAATGGCCCTTCTGTTTGCGGTGGGGCTGCTTGCCCTTCTGGTAGGGCTCCTTGTCACGGCCCTGCCGGCTCTGCCGGTGCACCCGCGATGGCTTGTAGTTGCGGCCGTCTTGCCGCTCGTGCTGAGCGGACTGTTAGTGGCTTCGCAGTATCTGGATCGGGCGCTGCTGGCGCTTTTGGCCTTGAGCGTTTCAGCAGAGATCGATATTCACCCCCAATTCCAGCCCGGTCACGTGGGCAGCCCGCCAGGACTACCCCTAACGCTTACGGGTTTCACCGCGATCCTGTTGTGGGTGACATACGGGCTGCGCCGGGGGCGAGGCCCGTTTCCGCTCACTCAAGTGCTGTTTCCGCTTCTTTTGGTCGTTTCGCTCATGCTTATAGGCCTGGCGAGCGCCACAGTGGCCCCGCAGCCCCAGTACAGTTTTTACGCCCTCTTTGGGTTTTTCCTGCAAATGCTCATGTTCTTTTACCTCATCGCAGGTCTTGAAGACGTCGCGCACCTCAAGTTCCTGCTGCGGGCGCTCATGATCTGGATGCTGCTGATGAGCGCCTTCGGGGTCTTGCAGTTTTTCGTCCCCCGGCTGCTCTTGATTCCGCAACTGGGGGGCGTGCCGCCCTGGCTGCTTTCTCCGCTGCCCACGGATCCGCGCATCGCGCGCGTGGTCGGCCTGCTGAGCTCTCCGAATAACTACTCCTGGTATCTTGTCACCTTTATACCCCTGATCCTGGCTTGGCCGTACCGGGAGCGGCGTTGGGAGAGACCCGTGCAGTACCTAACGCTTAGTCTAGCTATGGGCGCTCTAATCGCCACGTTCTCGCGTGGCGCCTGGCTGGCGCTACTGGTGGGCCTGATCGCCTTTTTGTTCCTGTTGGGGCTGCGGGGACTTGCGCAGCCCAGGTACCCACTTAACCTACTTCGGCGCTTCGTCCCCTTGCTGATCGCCTCGCTGTTTCTGGTGATCCCCGCCTGGAATTATATCTATGGCCGCATTACGGGCGACGATCTGGGGGCGGCCCAGACCCGCATACCCCTTATTCAGATCTCGCAGAACATCATCCGGGATCATCCTTGGCTGGGCATCGGGCTAGGCAATTACATCTACCTCATGGACAGCTACGATGACACCTCGGAGCGCGTGACCCGGCGATTTCGCTACCCGGTGCATAACGTCTATTTGCACCTAGCCTCAGAGATCGGGATTCCGGGTCTCTTTCTATGGTTGAGTCTCATCTTTTACGCCATCCTGATCGGGCTGCAGGTCGCCCTCGAGCCGGAACCTAAATTTGCCGCCTTGGCACTGGGCTTGCTCAGCGGCGTGGTGGCCAACCTAATCGTAGGCGTTAAAGAGCCCGGCACTCTGGGTGTGCCCTACATGGTATACCTTTGGTTCGCTTTGGGGGTGTTGTTGGCCTTGCGCCGGCTGAAATGGGAAGCTCAATGATGTGGAGACTACATCAGAACGCGTTTCTGCTCCTCCTGGCCGGCGGCATTCGGGTGGCCTCGGGATTCGCCGTGGCCGTTCTTTTGGGCCGCTTCTACGGGGCGGAGGGGCTGGGGACGTTCGGCCTGTTTTGGGCCCTCTACCTTATCGCCTTCACGGGGGCGGGCTCGGGACTTAAGCCCCTTATCTCCCGAGACGTGGCGCGCAAACCCGAGCAGACCGGCGCCTACTTAACGCACAGCCTGGCTCTTGGCCTATTCCTGTCCTTGATTCTAGCCGTTATACTCGCCTTGGGGGCCATAGCACTAGGCATTCTGCACCTGCGCAATGGGCTTCCCTTGCTGCTCCTATGGGTCGGCGCTGGAGTCACGGCTCATATCGCGGAGGGGGTCTTTACGGCCCACGAGCGACAGCTTGTGCCCGCGCTGGGCTCCTTGCTCGACGCGGCGCTAAAGTTAATCGGCGTGGGATGGGCGATCGCAAGCCGCCAGCCCCTAGAAGAAGCCGTGATGACGGTGATCCTGGCGCGTATAGCGAGCACGGCGCTGTTGCTATACGGGCTTTATCGGCAATTTGGCATCACCTGGAGACCCCTAGAGCGCCCGCTGCTGCTTCAGATCGCCCGCACCTACTGGGTATTCGCCGCGATCTCTACGGCTTCTATTCTGTTTTGGCAGCTACCTATTTTGTTGCTGGGGGTTTTCGCCTCCCCTACACAAGCCGGACACTTCTACGCCGCACAGCGCTTTTTTGACGCTTTGATTCTTATTGCGCTAAGCTATACTACCTCGCTTCAGCCCGCCCTGAGCAAATTATATCCCGATCAACTATCGGAGTTCATTTCGTTATGTCACAAAACCACTCGCATGTTGGTATTCCTTCTACTCCCCATTGTCATTACGGGGATATTGGGAGCTGAAATTATCGTCTTAACACTATATGGACCTAAATTCTCCGACACCATTCCCCTGCTCAGATTATGGCTGGGAGTACTCTTTTTTAATAGCTGGAACCTTATACAAGCCAATGCGCTAGTGGCCGCAGGACTGGAGAAACTGGACATGATCTCCAATCTGTTATCTTTGGGTCTATTGACGGCATTGGGCATAACTCTCACACCCCTATACGGTCCTACGGGGGCAGCAGTTTCCGTATTTATCGGCATTACGTTCTTCTTCTTTGTTGAGTATGGCTTTCTTAGGCGACATCTGTTTAACTGGAAAATCCGATACCTCCTACCCATCCCCATTGTGGTGGCTAATGGGGTGCTAGCGCTCAACTTGTGGACAGCCCTCTGGAAAGGTTTTGTTTCCATTAGCTGGCTTGCCATGGTGGGGATGATGAGTTACGGGATGTCGCTTTTGTTGTGGTCGCTATTGCTCACCTTAGGACGCTACATCCGGTGGCCGTCTCCATGAGTCCTGTGCGCCGTGTGCTCTTGCTCGCGACCGGAACGTTTGACTATACCATATCCCTGTCGAACGCCCTGGCCCGACTCGACCTCGAAGTTATCTTGGCTGTCCCCGAAAACAAATTCGGAGGGCTTGCGCGCTGGGTGGCGCCTGAGGTTGGGTTGCATGTGATGGCCAACTGGCCCCGTTTCCGTAGTCCGCGCAATTTTTTCTTTATGCGGCATCTAGCCCGCTGGATCCTCAAGCAGCGGCCCGATGTGCTTCACATCCAGCACGTCGACCTGTGGGTGCCGCTTTTGCTACGCTGGATCGGCCGCTTACCTGTTGTGACCACACTGCACGACGTAGATTACCATCCAGGCGACTGGCAGTCCCGCAAAACCCTTCCCATTGCGCGGTGGTACCAAGTACGGCGCTCAGATCTGGTGATCGTGCACGCGGAATGCCTGCGAGACCTGGCGATCCGTAAATACGGCTTGAACCCCAATCGTGTGCACGTACGTCCCCATGGAATCCATGAACTGTACCTTCGAGCCTACGACAGGACGTTTCAACTCCCCCCGCATGATGGCCCCACGGTGCTCTTTTTCGGTCGCATTATGCGCTACAAAGGGCTGCCTGTGCTCCTAGAAGCTAACCGTTTGCTCCGCACCCGGATACCCAACGTCCGCCTGCTCATCGCAGGGGCGGGCATGGACGCCCAAAGCCTCGCCAGACGCTATGATCCGGAGGGACACAACTATGTGATCCATAACCGGTACATTCCCCTGGAACAGGTAGGGGCCTACTTCGAGGCCGCCGACGTTGTGGCCCTTCCGTATCTGGAGGCCTCCCAAAGTGGCGTCGCAGCCCTGGCCTACGCCTTTGGCAAGCCCGTGGTGTGCACGGACGTTGGGGGCCTTCCGGAGCTCGTACAGCATGGACAAACCGGCCTTATCGTTCCCCCGGCCGATGCGCACACCTTGGCTAGCGCCCTGGCTGAGCTGCTTATGAACCCCCTCATGCAAGCCCGCATGCGCACCGCGATAGCGGCCTACGCATCCGGCCCCTTAAATTGGGATCAGATCGCCCGTGAG
The DNA here is from genome assembly GCA_025059945.1 of Bacteroidota bacterium. Classification (NCBI taxonomy): domain Bacteria; kingdom Pseudomonadati; phylum Bacteroidota; species Bacteroidota bacterium. The sequence goes on along the minus strand of JANXDC010000011.1, from coordinate 122,854 downwards.
ACCTTAAAATTGTACGAAAGCTTATGGTACAACCCCAGCGCGATCGCCTCCGTGTGCTCCTAGTGGGCCTTTTCCCTCCCACCGTAGGGGGTATCACCTCTATACTGCTGCGCATGACTCAGGGGCCGCTGGCCGAGTGGGTCGATCTTGTGCCCTTCAACACCAGTCGCCCGCCTAAAAAACGCGGAACAGGGGATCCAAGCTACCGAGCGCTCTTTAGCGACGGGCTGGGCCGGTTTGTACAGGGAGCCTGGGTTACGCTGCAGCATCTGGTGGCCTTCCCGGGAGTGCTTCGGCAGGTGAGACCGGACGTGGTGCACATCCATGCGCCCCCGTTTGCCCCCTTCTGGGAGTCGGCGCTCTATGCTTGGATGGCCAAACGGGAGGGCTTTCCCGTCATCTTCCACTTCCACTACGACTTCGAAGCCTACTACCGGGCGGAACTGCGCCTGCTAAAACCCTTGGTCTGGCGCGTCATTGAGAGCGTGGACCGCTTTGCGGTGCTCTTGGAGCGAGACTACGAAAACCTGCAGCGTCGAGGGTACCGGCACGTGTTGCTTGCCCCTCCGTGCATCTCCGTGGGGGCCTTCGCACCCGTGCCTGAAGAGCGTCCCCCCGTGCCCCCCCTGCGCGTCCTGTTCGTCGGCGGCCATGAGCTGCCCCGCAAGGGCATCGACGCGCTGCTGCGCGCGATCAAGCTGCTTAAAAACCAGAATGCGCCGATTCGATTTAGCCTAGCAGCCTTATCGAATGAGTACAGACAAAGAATTCGAGACATGGGGTTGGCCGATTGGTGCGCGGATCTGGGTTGGATTACAGGGGAACGCAAACGAGCCGCGTTTCGATCTCATCACGTACTCATTTTGCCCTCCCGCGCCGAGGGCTTGCCTGTGGTGCTTCTGGAGGCCATGGCCGCAGGCATGGCCATCGTGGCCACACCCGTAGGCGGGGTGCCGGACATCCTGCATCCGAACTACAACGGAATCCTCGTGCCCGTGGACGACCCCCAAGCCTTAGCGGAGGCGCTCCTGGAGCTTCTGCGTCATCCAGAGCTCCTGGAGCAATACGGACAACACAACTTGAGGCTCGTGCAGGCCCAAGATGAGCTGCTCTTCGCTGGGCTAATGATGCTGCTCTACCGGGAGGTGAGCCGTCGCTGGGAGCCCCCCTCTTCCGCAGAGTTTCCCCCATCGACGGCCGTCACGATACAGACGTCGCAAAGATGGGACCGGACGGCGACCGGATAAAAGCCCTTACGGAGGTTCACCAAGAGCGCCTATGGGATGGACTAGCCGCACATCAAGCTCTGCTGGCCTTGGGTGAACCCGAATGGGCGCGCCTGAGCTACGAGAGCTTCCGCGCCTATCTGGTGCGCTGGTTCTACGTAGAAGCTAATTGGCTGCTTCCCCCGTACGCCGAACGAACGCGGCCCCGAGCGGGCGGCCAGCTTGCCTACTTCCAGAACGAAGTACAGGTGAGCACGGCCAATCTGGCCGTTTTCGACCGCAAATTGGAGCTCCTACCCCAAGAGGAACCCCACCGGAGCCGTTTCCTGTGCGCCTATTTTGCCGATCTGTCGGCCTTCCGGGACTACTTGGAGCATCATTTCCTGCGCCTCAACCACCACGTCCTCCCTGCGTTAGAGGCGCACCTACACGAGACAGAGCGGGATTTCATCAGCGCCCAGATGGAGGCCGATTTAGCCGAGCTTGCGCTTCCTGCCCTCACCTGGACGCCTGAGCGGCCCCCCGCCGCCCCCATACCGAAGACACTCCGCCCGAGCGAAGTCCCCTGGTGGCGGCCTCCTCCCACGGACAGCACAGAGTTGCAGCGTTGGATCCGTCGGGAGGCTCTGGAAAGCTTCTTCCGCTTCCAAGTAGGTCTCTTGTATCGGGACATATCCTACGCGCAGCAGGAGTTGCGGGCGCTACGAGAAGCCCTACGTTGGGTCTTCTTGGCCAACCACACCGCCTGGGAGTCCGGCTACGACGCCCTGAGGGGCTTTCGAAACGGGAGAGCCCTGCTCGAAGGCCATGAGCGACGGATCGAGGAGGTACTCCTGGCCCTAATTGAGCAAACGACCGCGCTCCTGTTCTGTCCAGACGGTCGATCTTGGTGGAGGGCTTGGGTTGCACTCTGGGACCGGGCGCAGATTGCACACTATGTGCTGCGCTTTTACCTAGAGCGCTCTTGGGCTACGCTGGTCGAACAGGCCTCCCCAGAGCAAGTCCAGGCTTGGTATCGGATTTTCCGGAGTCAGCACCCGATAGACCGCTGGTTGCCGCACCAGGGGTAGTTCCCAAGCCCACCCGGCTTGGTGTATCTTTGCGCCGTTTGCGGTTCTCGGCCATGGCGCTTCACCGTGTCACCCTCATTCCGGGCGACGGTATCGGCCCCGAGATCACACAGGCCGTCCTGCGGGTGCTGGAGGCGGCCCGTGCGGACGTTGAATGGGAATGGCAGCAGGCCGGCGCCTCCTGCTTAGAGACGCACGGCAGTCCGCTTCCGGAGTCGGTTCTGGAGTCGATCCGGCGCAACCGGATCGCGCTAAAGGGGCCGGTTACGACGCCCATCGGAACGGGTTTTCGCAGTGTCAACGTGACCCTGCGGCAGACCTTCGACTTGTATGCGAACGTACGGCCGAATCGGACGCTACCGGGCGTACCGACACCGTTTCCCGAAGTCGATATCCTGATTTTCCGCGAAAACACTGAGGGGCTGTACGCAGGGATCGAATATTACGATGAGCGTCTTGAGCTGGCTGACGCTATAGCCCGCATCTCCCGGCGCGGGTCGGAGCGGATCCTACGCTTCGCCTTCGAATACGCGCGCCGCCATGGTCGGCGCAAAGTCACCTTGGCCCACAAGGCGAACATCTTGAAAAAAACCTCGGGTCTTTTCCTGGAGGTCGGCCGTCAGATCGCAGCCGACTATCCGGACATCGCCTTTGAGGAGAAGATCATCGACAGCTTGTGCATGGAGCTGGTCCGGCGGCCAGAGGCCTTCGATTGCATCGTGACCACGAATCTTTTCGGCGATATTCTTTCGGACCTCTGCGCCGGTCTGGTGGGGGGTCTGGGTGTGGTGCCCGGAGCGAACATCGGGGATGAGGTGGCCATTTTCGAGGCCGTGCATGGATCCGCTCCGGACATCGCCGGACAGAATCGGGCCAACCCCACGGCGCTTCTGCTTTCGGCCGTGATGATGCTTGAGCACCTGAACCAGACGGAGGTGGCCGAACGCATCCGAAACGCCCTGTACGCCGTCCTGCAGGAAGGCCGGGTGCGCACCCCTGATCTGGGGGGAACGGCCAGCACAAGCGAATTTGCCGAGGCCATCGCCCAACGCGTACAGGAGTAGGCGCTAAGAGGGTCATGCGATGTGGCAGCGCGTGCAAACCCTATATCTGCTGGTGGCGAACCTATGCCTGCTCACTTTACTGTCTTTTGCGCCCGTCCTAGCCCCTGCGCTGCGGGCGCTTCCCTGGATAGGGTGGCTCTGGTGGGGGCTTCCTACGGGGGCCTTGCTGCTAGCTTCCGCGGCGATCGGCGTGTTTCGAAACCGTCGCCTGCAGATGGCGCTCGTGCGCTTGGCCGCTATTCTGACTGCTGGGGCCGCCGGGCTTTCGCTTGCGCTCATCTTCAACCTTGAGCTGTATCGCCTACGGCCCCTGGCCGCGTTCGGAGTGGGGATACTGCCCATCATGGGCTATCTGCTCCTGAGCGCGGCGCGGCGGGCTATCTGGCGAGACGAGCAGGCCCTACAGCGCACGCATCGGCTGCGCTAAAGGCCTTCTTCCGTTGCCTTCCAGTTCGCTTAGGGCATACCTTTGTATGCTCCTGCCTCTCAAGGCAGGATGTTTTTCTGCATGGCCGCATCGCATGTCCATACGCCGTGTCCTTCCTGCGGGGCTCTCTACATCCCCTCGCTTGATTGTCCAAGTTGCGGCTACCGAGACGAAGAACCCGACCGGGTGGGCCAGCAGGGCGGGGCCGCATCCGCAGAAGCGGTCGCATGCCCACGATGCCGGGCTCTGTCCCCAGCTGGGGCCCGTTACTGCATGCACTGCGGCAATCCCTTCAACGGCCATGACCGAGAGGCCAAGCCCGATCCGCAGCGCCTGCGGCGCACCCAGTGGGGTACGGTGATAGCGGCCGGCGCCCTGTTCGGCCTGCTTGTGGCGAGCGGTCCTGCGGGGATCCGGCCCCCATCCGGCCCAAACGCATCCCTCCTCGATAGCACCACGATTCCCTCCCAGGTCCCGAAGATGAGCGCATCCCAACAAGCACGGCTGGCGGAGCTACAAGAGGCCCTCAGCCGGGCCCGGGATCCGCAGGAGCGTCGACGCCTGGCTCATGAGCTGGCCCATGCCTATCAGGAGGCCGGACAACCGGACCGCGCCGCGACCATCCTGACTCGTCTGGCCCAGGAGCAGCCATCGGTGGACCTCTGGCGACAGATCGGGGATCTGTACACGGATTGGATGCTGCGACAATCCGAACCGGGGATCCGGGAAGCGATACTGGAACGCGCTGTGGGCGCCTATCGGGAAGCGCTAAAACTGGACCCCGACAACCTGGACATCCGAGTAGATATGGCTTTTTGCTACGCGCAGAGCTCCCAAGAGCCTATGCGGGCTGTAGAGGAGCTCAACGCCGTGCTGCGCAGCGACTCCCTACATCCACGGGCCAACCTCCTGCTGGGCCTGCTGCGCATGCAAATCGGCCGCTTCGCCCAGGCTATCGAGGCCTTCGACAAGGTCCTTGCCCGCGTTGCGAGCGGTTCGCCGCTGCATGAACAAGCCCAGCTGCTGCGCCGCCAGGCCCTCGCCCGCCAGCAAACCCGCACCGAGGAATAGGAGAACCGCAGATGCCCTGTGGACGCAAACGCAAACGCAAGAAGATCAACACCCACAAACGCAAAAAGCGCCTCCGCAAGATGCGCCACAAAAAGAAGTAGCCGGCGCTTTTAGCATGCCTCTTGGGAGGCCCGACAGTAGCGCGCAAATCAGGCGATCGCAAGCTACAAGGGCGAGCGTGCCAGTATAGGGGGAAAGATGGCCGCTTCGAGCCACCACGGAGCATCACAGCAGCCTATGGCCGCACACGACGTCTACAAACCCGCGATCTATCAGGAACCGGGGCCGCCCCTGGATCGCGAAAATCCGTTTGAGTCCATGATGCGCCGTTTCGACATCGCGGCCCAGATCCTGAACTTGGACCCCGGCATCTACGAGTTCCTCAAAACACCCACCAAGATCGTCATCACGGCCGTGCCCGTCATCATGGACGACGGCTCCATCCAGGTTTTCGAAGGCTACCGGGTCATCCACAGCGAAATCCTGGGTCCCTCAAAGGGCGGAATCCGCTACGCGCCGGATGTGACGCTGGACGAAGTCAAGGCCTTGGCCGCCTGGATGACCTGGAAATGCGCCGTCATGGATATCCCGTTCGGGGGGGCCAAGGGCGCGGTTAAGTGCGATCCCGCTCAAATGAGCCCGGGCGAAATCGAACGGCTTACGCGCCGCTACACGGCCAACCTAATCGACGTGTTCGGTCCCGATACGGACATCCCGGCGCCGGATCTGAACACCAACGAGCAGATCATGGCCTGGATCATGGACACGTACTCCATGCACGCGCGGCGCACGGTGACGGCCGTGGTCACGGGCAAACCCCTTGTGCTGGGCGGGTCCCGTGGGCGTCGGGAAGCCACAGGACGCGGGGTCATGACCGTGACGCTGGCGGCGATGGAAAAGCTCGGCCTGCGGCCCCATCAGAGTCGGGTCGCCGTGCAGGGATTCGGCAACGTGGGCTCCGTGTCGGCTCTGCTGTTGCACCAGCAGGGTTGCCGCGTTGTGGCCATTAGCGACATCACGGGCGGCTACTACAACGAACACGGCATCGACATTCCGGCCGCCATCGAATACGTGCAGCGCAACCGCACCCTTGAGGGCTTTTCGGGCGGGGAGCGGATTACAAACGAAGAGCTGCTCACGCTCGATGTGGAGGTGCTCATTCCGGCCGCGCGTGAGGATCAGATCACGGCCTCCATTGCTCAGCGGGTTCGGGCTAAGCTTATCGTCGAGGGGGCCAACGGCCCCACCACGGCCAGCGCCGACCCCATCTTGAACGAAAAGGGCACTATGGTCGTGCCCGACATCCTGGCCAACGCCGGCGGCGTGACGGTCTCTTATTTCGAATGGGTCCAAGACCGGCAGGGGTACTTCTGGTCCGAGGAGCGCGTAAACAGGCGCCTTAACCGCGCCATGCGGAACGCCTTCGAGAAGGTCTTCGATACCGCCCAGCGGTACAACGTATCCCTTCGCATCGGCGCCTACGTGCTGGCCGTGGACAAGGTCGCCACCACCTTGAAGTTACGCGGCATTTATGCGTGATCCGAGGCCGGCTGGACCGCTTCGGAGGCTCATGCGGCGCAGTCTGGCCGGCCTGGCGCTTAGCGCGGTGGCCCTCGGCGGAGCGTGGGCGCAACCGGCTCTTGAGACGCGGTTATTGGAGCTTCTGGCGGAGTGCGCGGCCCAGATCAGGCGCCCCGACTCGCTTTTCGCCGTGAGCCTGCAGGACCGCCTGCTGCCGTTGAGCGCCTATCCCGGCTGGATCCATGGACTAACGCAAGCCGGATGGCGGGTGCGGGCCTCCACAGATCCGCCGCTGCTGGAGGTGATCAACGTAGAGGTGCGAGTGCGCTATCGCCGCTTGCGCCGCGGTCTGGAGCGCAGCGCCGCTATGGAGCTCACATATCGTATCTTGGGACCTGAAGCCCTTGTGTTGCGGGCCGGTCGGTGTGCCGCGACTTCGCTCGATACCTTGCCCCGCAGCGCGCGCCCAGAGCCCCTGCCGGAGGGCTGGCCGGGACGCGTAGAGCAGCAGGCCAGCGCGGCTTGGTGGGAGCGCTACGCGCAGCCCCTGTTTTTGGCCGCCTCCACCGCGGCGCTGCTGTATCTGCTTTTTACCGTGCGCAGCCCCGGTTCATGAGCCGTTGGCCGCTGCTACTTCTTCTTCTCTGCGCCTGCGCTACTCCAAGCCCCCCTACGGGCGGGCCGGAGGACCGAAAGCCCCCCCGCCTGGTGCGCTCCGATCCGGCCAACGGCGCCACGAAAGTCCTAAGGCCCGAAATTCGGCTTTGGTTCGACGAGTGGATCGATCCGGCGAGCCTGGAGCGCGCCCTGGAGCTTACGCCCTACCCGGCTGCGCCGCCTCGGGTGGCGATCTCGGGCCGCAGCGTGCGCATCCGTCTGCCTCGGCTAGAGGCCGAACGCACCTACGTGCTCATCCTGACCACAGAACTGCGGGATCTAAGGGGCAACCGCCTGGAGCGCCCCATAGAGCTTGCCTTCTCTACGGGTGCCCGACTGGATACGCTCGGGCTGTCGGGGCTTGTGCTTCTGGCCTCTACAGGCCAGCCCCCGTCTTCACCGTGGACGGTGGGGCTATATCGAATCGAATCCGATCAAAGGGAACCCGCTCGAGCCGATTACATAACGCAAACCGGGCCGGATGGGCGCTTTCGGTTTCGCTCCCTTAGCCCCGGCTCCTACTGGGTGCTGGCCTATGCGGACTACAACGGAAACCGACGCCCGGATGGACAAGAGCCGCGCGCCCTGGCAGATCAGGGGCCGATCAGACTCCCCGCAGATACCTTAAGGCGACCCCTGCTGGGACATCCTCCGGACCCAGGACCGCTGCGGCTCGCTGAGGTCCGGGTCTTGGGAACGCACCTGCTGGAGGCCCGCTTCTCTGGGCCCTGGCGGGGGAACTGTCCAGAGTGGACGCTTCTAGACAGCGCGGAGGCCAGATGGTCGATCGCGGGCTGGTATCGGGCTGGCCCTCGTTCGGCGCGGCTTCTTTTGGCCGAGCCCCTTCGGCCTGGTGCGTACCGGCTCATTGCCGAGGGCATGCGCGATAGCCTCGAACGCCAAACGGGGTCGCTTTCGGTTCGCTTTCGCGTTCTTCGCACCCCCAACTTAAGGTCCCCTCCTCCCCCCCGAGAAGACCGGGCGCGGCTAGCGCCCCCTGATACGCTTGCGCTATTGCCCTCAGATTCCCTGCGCTTAGAGCTCTCCCTTCCCCTTGAAGCGGAGGCGCTCCGGAGGGCCCTGCGGCTTTACGCGGAGGCCGAGGCGATCCCGTATATGCTCTCCTCGGCCGAGGCCGTAACCTGCGGTCAGCCGGCGCTCATCTGGTGGGTGCGGCCGCAGGCCGGCTGGCCCGCCGGCGCTTTACTGCGCGTTCGCTTTGAGGATACCCTGCAAGCGCCCGAGCGCGCCTATCGGGTCCTACGTTCGGACGACGAGGCCGTGCTCTCCGGAACGGTGCTAGCGGCCCCGGAACAACCCGTGGAGCTTTGGCTCTTTGCGGCCGGGATTCCGGAGCCCGTTCGGCGAATACGCTTGGTGGGCTCGGCCGTGTTCCATTTTGCGGGTTTGCGGCCGGACCGATACCGGATCTTCGCCTTTGCGGACCGAAACGGCAACGGGCGCTGGGACGGGGGCCAACCGTGGGATAACCTCCCTGAGCCCGCCTGGTGGAGCGAACCCATTCGGCTGCGCCCCCGCTGGGAGGTCGCCGGGATACGCGTAGAGCTGCGTTAGCCGAAGCGCAGCGCCTCAACAGGGTGCAGCCGGGCCGCTATGCGGGCCGGAAACCACGTGCTGGCCCAGCAGAGCAGCAAGGCTACAGCGGAAACGAGCACCAAGTCCGTAGCGGCCATGTACACAGGCGCCCGCTCTACGTAGTACACCTCTACCGGAAGCGGTAAAATCCCATAACGCAGCTGCAAGAAGCCCAACAGCAGGGCCAGCGCATTTCCGAGCCCCACCCCGATCGTCCCCAGCAACAGCCCTTCGCATACAAACAACCGGGCGATGGATCGATCCGTGGCCCCAAGCGTCTTGAGGATCCCGATGTGCGCGGTTTTCTCTAGCACCATCATAAGCAGGGTGCCCACCAGGTTAAAGGCCGCCACGATGACCAGGATGCCCAACACAAGCGGGATCGTGCTCTGCTGAAGTTCGATCCAGGCGAAGAGGTTTCGATAAAGGCGGAAAATCGAGCGGGCCATCACGGGAAACCCGAGCCGGGCTTCGATTTCGTCCGCCACGCGTTCGGCCTGATGGGGGTCGCTCAGTTGTACGTCGATGCGGCTCACCGCATCTGGGGCGTAGCCCAGCAGGCTACGGGCCTGGTCGATGTGCACGAACACGAAAGCCTCGTCGAAGTCGACTAACCCCGTCTCGTACAGACCGGCCACGCGCAGCCTAGTTGCGCGCGGTAGGATAAGGGAGGAGGGGTCCCCGTTCGCCCAGTAGAGCCAAAATTCCCCCCCTAGCCCGACCCCCAGACGGCGGGCCAAGGTCCGAGAAAGCATCGCCGTGGGCCTCTCGGAGGCCTCTAGCCCGTAGCGGCCCTCCACAAGACGGGTGCGGATAAAGGAAACGTCCCGCTCGGGGTCCACCCCCTGCACGATCACCCCGTCCACGTCCCGAGGCCCCTGGGCGATGACTTGTCCGTATACAACGGGGGCGGCGCGTAGGATCTGCGGGTCCAGCTGTTCTAGTACATGCAGGAGGCTATCGGCCCCATACAGGGGTCCCTCGGTGTAGCGCATCACCTGCACGTGCGCACCGAAACCCATGATTTTGGTTGTGATCTCTCGACTAAACCCTCGAGACAGGAAAAGCGCCAGTTCCAGGGCGGCCACGCCCACAGCCACCCCCGCTATGGCGAGAAGGGTGATAAAGCGCAAAAAGGTGCGTCCGCCTTGTCTGCGCAAAAGGGCCCAGGCCAGCCAGCGTTCCCAAAGTCGCCTCATGAACCTTCCCTTTTGGGCCTGGACTCTAGCTCCGCTTTCTGGCGCTGAAATTCCTCCTCCGAAAGCAGCCCCTGAGCCCAAAGCCCGACCAGGGTCTGCAGTCGGTCGCCCACGTCGGTGCCGCGGTAGGGGTATAACGCCTGCTCGGATTCTAGGGGGGCGGCCGACTCGGGCTCCGGAAGCAGCACCTGGCGCAGGCGCTCGGCCCACCGCTCCGGATCGCGCAGATCCCGCAGCCGCAGGCTTCGGCCGTCGCGCAATTCCAAGACCAGATCCGCTAAGCCCAGCCGGCGCTGCCCTGAGGTGCGCTCCAGACGCAGGTGCGCCAACTCGCCGCGCCGTACCTCTACGGAAGCAGCCCACAGCCAACTCGGACGCACACGCAGCCGATCTTTTTCCAGTTCATAGAGCGCTCCCCAGCGGGCCACCCACCCGCCAAGCCCCAGCAGAAGGCCTAGCAAGCTGAAGAACCCGAACAGGGGCGGTGCGAGCACAGCCAGGATGACGCAAGCTCCCACGGCCGTCCACAGCCACAGTTGCCCCAGAGGATCAGGCCGAAAACGCATTCGGAAAATCCTCCTCCGCCGTACAGGCGGCAAGCCATACGGTGCTGAGCAGAAGTCGAGGAGGCTTGGCCCGCTCCAGCGCTGGATCGGCGCTAAGCAGGCTGAGCCGCTGCCCCTGGGTGTCCACGATTAGGTGATAAAACGGATGTCCGGTGACGGGGTTGTGCAACAGGCGGAGGCTGCGCAGGTATCCCCCCACCAGGGCGATGGGCTGCGGGGTGGCTTCTCCCTCTACTTCCGGAAACAGCCCCACGGGGAGAAAGCTTTTAGGGGCTATGTCTAAGAGGGCCGCTCCGAGCCCTTGGGTGTAGCTACGCAGATCCTCAAGCCGATCAAAGAACGCCAGATCTCCGCAGAAGCCGACGACCTGAAGCCGCAAGAGTCTAGAGCGCTCCAAAGCCTCCAGAGCGCACTGGAAATCCACCGCCTGCACGCAGATGGGGTAATCACCGGTGTGCACCCCTTCTACGTCAAGAAGGGCGTTCGCATCTCCGATCAAAAAGCCACACAAGGGGTATTCGGGGTCTTCGACGACCTGCGTAACGCGTACCCGTAGCGACGCCCCCGGGGATCGGAAAAACGGGATCACAGCGCCAGTAAAGGTGTGATCATGTAAGAACCCATACCAAAGTTCTATGCCCGCCTCCGACCAGCGGACGTAAAATCCTTTCTGGCATGGCACGCGCCGGCCCCCCTCCAAGAGTTCCCCTAGGGTGTCGACGAAGTCGTCCTCGCCAGTGAAGTGAAACCCCAGGGCTTCGAACGGCACCATGAGGTAGCCTCCTTCAGGGACGCGTCCCGATCTCAGCGCGCACCATGAAGCGGCCTTCAAAGACGGTGACGGCCTGTCCGCCGATCCAAAGGCGAGCCAACTCACCGTTTGGATAGGACTCTAGGCGCACGGCTACGCGCCCCCTCCGGGCCATCAGATCACCCTGCTCGCCCCTGTAGAAAAGTTTAGGTCTTTGCCCTTGCTCCTGGGCCACTCGGTACCAATACGCGCCCAAAGGGCCCTGCGCGGTGCCCGTTACGGGGTCCTCTAGGACCCCCCAACCGGGAGCGAAAAAGCGCAAGAACCAGTCGTCTTCTTCGTGAAAGACCTCCTGGGTGAACACGGCGAAGCCATGCACGTCAAAACGCCGCCCCAGCCTCTCCAGAAGCAGGGCATTCGGCTGCATGGTGCGCAGGCTCTCCAGGCGCACAACCGGCACGTAAACGTATCCATGCTGGGTGATCCAGATCGGCCGCTGCCAGTCAACCTCCACCTCAGCCAGGCCCAGGGCCCCACACAGATCTTCATAGTCCCCCGGATACGGAAAGAAACTCGGCAGCGGCAGCTCCATCCATACCAGAGGCTGATCTTCGACCCACTGGACCTCCACCTCCAGCTGACCCACTAGCGTCTGCACCCGGAACCGGGCTGTTGAACCCCGCTTCAGATCCATGCGGCCTTCCTCGGCCATGGCGTGAAAGGCCGCAATGGTGGCATGTCCGCACAGAGGGACCTCGGTGGTGGGGGTAAACCAACGCAGCCGAAGATCCGCTCCGGGCTCCGTAGGCGATAGCACGAAAACGGTCTCTGAGGCGTTTACCTCGCGCGCGATAAGTTGCAAAGCCCGATCCGGTAGCCCGTCTGCGTCCAATACGACGCCGGCCGGATTTCCGGCAAAGGGCATGCGCGTAAAGGCGTCGACTTGCTTGAAGGCGACCGCCATAGACCCTTTTGCTTTTCGATGAAAGTAGGGTCCCTCAGCGCTCCCGAGCAAGCCGGCATCCGGCTGTTACAGGCGCGGATCGGCGCGCTCCCCGAATAGGCAGAGCAGCTCGGCCACAAGGTACGTGGAACCACACGCCAGGATAAGGTCTTCGCTTTCCGCTTGATCCCGAAGGGCCGCCCAGGCTTCCTGGACCGTCTTATGGCATGCCGTAGGTCTTCCCAGAGCCTCGAAAGCCTCCCTTAAGCGCTCCGCAGCAAGGGCCCGCTTGCTTGGCGGTTCGGTCACGATCACGGCATCGGCCCAGGCGGCCAGGGCCGGAACCATGCGGGCGTAATCCTTGTCGGCCAGCACGCCAAATAGCAGCCAGCGGCGCCCGACGACCGGAAGCCGCCGGATTGTCTGCAGTAGTGCCCTCACCCCCTCCGGGTTGTGCGCCACGTCCAAGATCAGACGGGGGCGCTCAAGCAAGCGCTCCATGCGAGCCCGAAGGCCGCTGAGCTGCCGCACGCGCGCTAAACCCGTTCGTATAGCCTCCGGATTGAGGCGGCTGAAGCGCTCAGAAAGCCGCTCCGCCGCCCGCACGGCCAAGGCGGCGTTCTCCAGTTGATGCAGGCCGAGCAGACCCAGCTCCAACTCCGGATACGAGCCCGCGGGCGTGTAGAGGTCCCCTGAGAGCGCCTCCCAGCTCAGGCGCAGCCGCTCCCAGCGCACGCGCCCCGGAACGTACTCCAGCGAGCATCCCACCTCGCGCGCCACTTGCTCCAGCACACAACGGGCCTCTTTATGACGAGCCGCCGTAAGGGCGGGCCGTCCGGGTTTGAAAATGCCAGCCTTCTCGCGCGCGATCTCCACCGGAGTCGGCCCCAGGATCTCCGCATGGTCTGTGCCCACGTTGGTGACTATGGCGAGCTCAGGCAGCAAAACGTTCGTCGCATCCCATCGGCCTCCGAGCCCCACTTCAACTACGGCTAGGTCCACCTCCTGGTGGGCGAAATAGGCCAGACTCATGGCCACGGTGAACTCGAAGTAGCTGGGCTCAATACGGGCGATCCAGGGGCGTGCGCGGCCGACGAAGTCCGCGATCCATTCCCGCGAAGCGGGCTTCCCGTTTACGCGCATGCGCTCTCCGAGCTCAAGCAGGTGCGGCGAAGTGTGCAGACCAACCCGATAGCCGGCCGCCTGCCAGATGGCGGCCAGGAAAGCGCAGGTGGAGCCCTTCCCGTTTGTACCCCCCACGTGTATGACGGGGTAGGCCCGCTCCGGATGCCCTAAAGCCTCCAGAAGCGCCGCGATGCGCTCTAGCCCCCGTTTTAGCCCCCGCGCGGCCTGCCGCTCAAAGCTCGGCAGGCGCGCCAGCTCAGCCAACGCCGCTTCGTAAGTCATGACCTTTCTCCGGATCAGGCGAGCTATCGAACCCCGCCAGCCCCAAAACACCCCCAGGTTCAGGGGTCTTACGTGAGGATTTCCGGATTTAGACGATTCATGTTATATTCCGTCGAAGTTGCCCCCAAACCGGAAATATTCCGAGCGGATATGGACCAGCTGCCCTTGGATGCGATCGATCGCCGCATTCTAAACCTGCTTCAGGAAAACGGTCGGCTTACGAACGCCGATCTGGCCGAACGCGTGGGCCTCAGTCCGCCTCCTACGCTTCGGCGCGTGCGCAAGCTCGAACAAGAGGGCTATATCCGCAAGTATGTAGCGCTGCTAGATCCATATAAAATCGGTCGGGGCACGCTGGCCTTCGTCTTCGTGTCGCTGCGCGAGCACACGCTGGAGGCCATTGCGCAGCTGCGCCAGGCCGTAGAGCATATGCCCGAAGTCCTGGAGTGCTACCATATCGCCGGACAGACGGATTTCCTGCTCAAGGTCGCCGTGCGGGATATAGCGGAATACGAAGACTTCGTGCTGCACAAGCTCACTCCGGCCGCCCCGATCCGGCAAATCGAAACCCGCTTTGTCCTGCGCGCGCTCAAGCAGGAGACCAAGCTGCCGCTCTCGGAGGACCCCCCGCTTAAGTCGAAAAGATAAGAGGAGGACGGACCATGTCGCACGAGATCCTCTCCACGCCCAGCCAGCAGGCCCCTGAGGTGGACTTTCTCCCCATTAACGGCACAGACTACATCGAATTCTATGTGGGCAACGCCAAGCAGGCGGCTTACTTTTATCAGACCGCCTTCGGCTTTGAGCTCATCGCGTACCGGGGTCTAGAGACGGGCTCTCGCGAGATCACCTCTTACTGCCTGCAGCAGGGCAAGGTGCGCCTGGTGCTCAGCTCGGCTTACCATCCGGATCACCCCATCTGGGATCATGTGCGCAAGCACGGTGATGGGGTTCGGGATATCGCCTTGTGGGTTGACGACGCCGCAAGCGCTTTCGAGGAGACTGTGCGGCGCGGAGCCGAGCCCGTGCGCCCGCCCGAGGTGCTGGAGGATGAATTCGGCCAGGTGCGGCTTGCCTCGATTCGCACCTACGGAGACACGATCCACACCTTCGTGGAGCGCAAAGCCTATCACGGCCCCTTTCTGCCCGGCTACAAGCCCGTATCGACATCCTACCGTCCGGCGCCGGTGGGAATCGAATATGTCGATCACTGCGTGGGCAACGTGGAGCTGGGCAAGATGCTGCACTGGGTGGCCTTTTACCGAGACGTAATGGGCTTCCGGCAGCTGATTTCCTTTGACGACAAGGACATCTCCACCGAGTACTCCGCCCTCATGTCCAAGGTTATGGCAAACGGCAACGGCCGCATCAAGTTCCCCATCAACGAGCCGGCCTCAGGCAAGCGCAAATCCCAGATCGAGGAGTACTTGGAGTACTATCACGGTCCGGGCGTGCAGCATGTGGCGCTACACACCTCAAACATTTTGGAGACCGTGCGCGCGCTGCGAGAGCGCGGCGTCGCATTCCTATACGTCCCTACGACATACTACGACGATTTGCAGGCGCGGGTGGGCAAGATCGACGAACCCCTAGAGGAGTTGCGCGAGCTGGGCATTCTGGTCGACCGAGACGACGAGGGCTACCTGCTGCAGATCTTCACCAAGCCCGTACAAGATCGGCCGACCCTCTTTTACGAGATCATCCAGCGCAAGGGAGCTAAATCCTTCGGCAAGGGCAACTTTAAGGCGCTCTTTGAGGCCATAGAACGCGAGCAGGCCCTGCGGGGCAACCTATAGCCGGATGCGCTTGGTCAGCTTCCTGCATCCCCGATACGGGGAACAGGCCGGGCTTTGGGTTTCGGAGGAGCACGTGCTGAGCCTCTGCGTCCCGGCTTGGGCCGCGTATCGAAACGGCCAGATCAGCCGCAGCCGCTGGCACGCTCAGCTTAGGCGAAACCGTATGAGCTGTTGGCTGCAGGATGCGGATCGGCTTCTGGAGGCCGCCCATCAGAGCCTAGCGCTGTGGGGGGTTGACCCGGAGCTTGTGGCTCCGTTCCTTTTTCCCATGAGCGCCATCCGGATGCTCGCCCCGGTTCCGAGGCCGAGCGCGTTTCGGGACTTCTACGCCTTCCCCGAACACGTTCGGCGAAGCCGGGCCCGCAGAGGGCTGGAGGTGCCGCCGGAGTGGTATGAGATGCCCGTGTTCTATTTTTCCAACCCCGAAACCATCAAAGGCCCGGATGAGCCCATTCGGCGGCCTCCCTACACGCGGGCCCTGGACTACGAGCTGGAGCTCGGGGCCGTGTTGGGCTGGCCCGTTGAGGATGCCTCGCCTGAGGAGGCCGAACAGGCCATCTTGGGCTTTGTGATCCTGAACGACTGGAGCGCGCGCGACCTACAACGCCGGGAGATGGCTGTGGGCTTGGGGCCGGCCAAAAGCAAGGACTTCGCCACGAGCATAGGGCCTTGCCTGCTCACCGCGGACGAAGTTCGGGATCGCCGCTTGGACGGGGGCCGCTACGAGCTGACCATGCGGGCTTACGTCAACGGCCGTCTGATGAGCCAGGGCAACGCGCGCGACATGCACTATGGCTTTGGCGCCCTGCTAGCCTGGGCCAGTCAGGCCGTGCGCCTCAGCCCCGGAACGCTCATCGGCTCCGGAACCGTGGGCTCGGGCTGTCTGCTGGAGCTGGGCGCGCCCGAGGCGGTGCCCTGGCTTGAGCCCGGAGACGAAGTGGTGCTAGAAATCGAGCGTATCGGCCGCCTGCGCAATCGAATCGTCGACAGTACGACCCCCGTATAAGGAGAACCGGTCATGCCGTACTACGTACGTTTGGGCCAGCTGCCGCACAAGCGGCATACGCAATTTCGCAAGCCGGACGGATCCCTGTACGCTGAGGAGGTCTTCGGCACGGAGGGCTTTTCGGGCGTCTCGGCCATCTTGTACCATCTCTATCCGCCCACACGCATTGCGCGCATCCTTGAGCCCATTCCCTGGCAGCCGGAGGTGGTGCCCACGGATCTGCGTCCCCGCCATCTGCGCACCTGGCCTGCGCCCGAAGGCGGAGACTTTTTGTCTGCGCGCATACCGCTTCTGACCAACCCCGACGTCACGATTTCGATCGCCCGGCCCACGGAGGCCCACACGGGGTTTTTCTACAAAAACGCCGAGGGCGATGAGCTCATCTTCGTCCATCAAGGCCAAGGTGTGCTGGAGACGATCTTCGGCGATGTGCCCTTCGGCCCCGGAGATTACCTCATTATCCCGCGCGGCACAATACATCGGTATCGTTTCGAGGATTTCCCGGTGCGCCTGTTCATCGCCGACATGCGCGGGGCCATCCAGATCCCCAAAAAATACCGCAACGCTTATGGGCAGATGGAGGAACACGCCCCGTATTGTGAACGCGACATGCGCCCGCCTGTGGAGCTGCGCACCTACGACGAGACGGGCGACTTTGAGGTGCGGGTCAAAAAGCAAGGTTTTCTGTACCGCTTTATATATCCGCATCACCCGTTTGACGTGGTAGGCTGGGACGGCTACAACTACCCTTGGGCTATTTCTATACACGATTTTGAGCCCATCACGGGCCGCATACATCAGCCTCCGCCGGTGCATCAGATGTTCGCTGGGCCCAACTTGGTCGTATGCTCCTTTGTGCCGCGGCTCTTCGACTATCACCCCTTGGCCATCCCGGCCCCCTACAACCACTCCAACATCGACTCCGATGAGGTCCTCTACTACGTAGACGGCAACTTCATGAGCCGAAGGGGAATCGAGGTGGGCTCCCTTACGTTACATCCAGGCGGCATCCCCCATGGGCCGCATCCCGGAACCGTAGAGGCGAGCATCGGGGCCAAGGAGACCCGCGAGCTGGCCGTGATGCTCGATACGTTCCGTCCCCTTTCGCTCACCCGTCAAGCGTTGGCGCTTGAAGATCCGCAGTACGCCTACTCCTGGTTAGAGAAACCCGTAACGGCATAAGCTATGCGCGAAACTGCATACCGGTATCTAGATCTGGCCGTGCTGGGGCCCCAAGAGCGTTATAAGCTGCTCATCGGCGCCATTGTGCCTCGGCCGATCGCTTTTGTTTCGAGCGTAAACGCCAAGGGCCAGGCCAACCTGGCCCCCTTTAGCTTCTTTATGGGCGTCGGAGCCGATCCCCCCGCCCTGGCCATCTCTCCGATGCGGCGGGGGGATGGCTCCCCCAAAGACACCCTGCGCAACCTGGAGGAGACGGGGGAGTTCGTGGTGAACTTCGTTTCTTACGCGCTGCGAGAGGCCATGAACTGGGCTTCGGCCGATTGGCCTCCGGACGTGGACGAATTCGCCGTCTCGGGCCTTACCCCCCTGCCGAGTGTGCGCGTGCGGCCGCCTCGTGTGGCCGAATCCCCCCTGCACTTTGAATGCCGCGTCCTGCACATCCTGCCCATCGGCAAGGGCCCGCTAAGCGGCACGCTCGTAGTCGGCGAGGTGCTTGCGGCCCACGTGCATCCGGCCCTCTACGAAGAAGGTCGAATTCGTCTAGAGGCCTACGACCCGATTGGACGTCTAGGCGGATCGGCCTATGTGCGGGTCCGAACGGACGTCTTCGAACTGCCGCGACCGGATCCGGAGGCGATCGCGACCTATTTGCAGAGGAATCGCTAGCAAGGAGGCCCTATGCCAGGGAGGAGACGCTATCAGGTGCCCAGCCAGCTTATTCACGGCAAGTTCCATTCGAAGGCCTGGGACTATAGTCACCACGTCGTGCCCCCGATATCGACCTCCACTACTTTTCGGCTCGACTCCACTTATCGGGGGGCCGAGGGCTTCCAGCACTTCGCCCGAGAGGAATACTTAAGGGAAAAGCCCATCTACATCTACGATCGGCTCGGCGAACCCAACAAGGAGCTGCTGGAAGAACACCTGGCCATCGCCGAGGGCGGCGAGACGGCCATCACCTTTGCTACGGGTATGGCGGCCATATCGGCCATCCTGGGCGTGCTTTTGCGCCAGGGCCAACACATCGTAGCCCACAAGACGCTCTACGGCTGCACGCACAGCCTGCTTTACAACTGGCTGCCCCGCTACGGGATCCATACGACGCCCGTAGATCTTACCCACCCGGAGGCCTTGGAGCCGAATCTGCGCCCGGAGACGCGCGTGGTGTACTTCGAAACCCCCGTAAACCCCACGCTGGAGCTTATCGACATCCAGGCTGTGGCCAAGATCGTAAGCCACTCGAACGCCCACCGGAGCCCCCAAGAGCGCATCTACGTCGTGGTAGACAATACCTTCGCCACTCCTTATTGTCAGCGGCCCTTGGAGCTGGGAGCCGACTTCGTCGTGCACAGCCTGACGAAAAACATCGGGGGCTTCGGCACGGACATGGGCGGGGCTGTGATATGTCCGTGGTCGTTTCGGGACGATTTGCTCTTGTACCGCAAGGATTTCGGCGGCGCGCTCTCGCCACGCTCAGCCTGGAGCATCCTGGCCTACGGGCTGCCGAGCCTGGCCGTGCGCGTGGAGCGGGAACAGCAGACGGCCCAGATCGTGGCCGAATACCTGAGCCAACATCCCCGGGTGGCGCGGGTCGTCTATCCCGGCCTGCCCTCTTTTCCCCAGTACGAGTTGGCCCAGCGGCAAATGCGCGATTACCGGGGCCGTTTTGCGCCCGGCACGATCTTGTTTTTCGAACTGGCCGGGGCCACGGCGGCGGAACGGCAGCTGTTGGCGAGCGCCTTCATGAACTACATCGCCAAGCACGCCTACACGATCACGCTAGCCGTGAGCCTGGGCAACGTGCGCACGCTCATCGAGCACCCCAGCTCGATGACGCACGCCGCAATCCCCCCTGAGGTGCAGGAATCGATCGGCATTCCCGCTGGCGGCATTCGGCTTTCCATCGGACTGGAGGAGCCCGAGGATTTGATTCGTGATCTGGAAGCGGCCCTGAGCGCGATCCCGGAGACCGTCCCCTCTTAAATGACGCCCTCTATGCCCCCTTGAAGCGGATTACGGGCCGGTGCCGTAACTTTGCGCCGTGAAAACGGTTCTGCGCAAAGTCCATCCCGAAAAACCCGAGCGGCGCATTATCGCCGAGGCCGCTCAGGTGATTCGACGCGGGGGGTTGGTGGCGTTTCCCACGGAGACCGTCTACGGATTAGGGGCCAACGCGCTTGACGAGGCGGCGGTGCGGCGCGTCTTCGAAGTCAAAGGTCGCCCTCCTGAGGATCCCCTCATCGTGCATGTTCCCAATCTGGCCATGGTCTCCTACGTAGCCGCCTACGTGCCAGATGCCGTCTATCAGCTAGCCCAGCGCTTTTGGCCCGGCCCCTTGACGGTAGTGCTGCCACGTCTGCATTTGCTCTCCCCCCTGGTGACGGGCGGTGGAGATACGGTGGCGGTGCGGATCCCCGCTCATCCGGTGGCATTGGGCCTGCTGCGGGCCGCTGATACCCCCCTGGTGGCCCCCAGCGCGAACCTGTTTGGCCACACCAGCCCCACGACGGCAGAGCACGTGCTGGCGGATCTGGAGGGACGCATCGAGATGATCTTGGATGCGGGCCCCACGCCGATCGGAGTCGAATCCACGGTACTGGACTTAACCCGCACACCGCCCGTCATTTTGCGACCCGGCGGGATCACGCCCGAGGCGCTTCAGGCCGTCCTGGGAACGGTGGAGCTGCTGGAGCGATCGCCCAAAGGGCCCCTGCGCTCTCCGGGCTTGCTGGAGCGCCACTACGCCCCCCGCAAACCCCTGGAGCTGCTCATCGGATCCCAGGAGCGCATCCTTGAACACTTAAGGCAGCAGCTTCGCACCAGCCCTCTTCGACTGGGTCTGCTATTGGCCTCCGAGGACGTAGCCCACTTGCCCCAATGGGAGCCACATGTTGTAGAGGTGGTGGGATCTGTGAGCGATCTGTCCGAGGTGGCGCGCAACCTGTATGCCGCTCTGCGACGCCTGGATCGATCTCCGGCGGAGCGCCTCATTGCGCGGGATTTCGGATGCAAGGGGCTTGGTTTGGCTATCCGAGATCGGCTGCGTCGAGCGGCCGATCGGGTGATCCGGCTTGACTGAGCCTAAGTTCGCACCGAACTCGGCAGTGCGCTATAGGCTTGTTCTTGATAGGCCAGAAGCATCCGGTGTGTGTTAAAAACCGGAAGCAGGCTCTTCCAGGCCTCCCGAATCCGGGCCAGCCACCGACGAGGCAAACCCAGGGCGTCGCGTTCAAAGAAAGCGGGAATGATCTCGGTTTCCAGAAGCTCATAGAGCGCCTCGGCGTCGCGCTCGTCCTGCTGCTGCGGATCCCGCTCCTCGGGCCCGTCTCCGATCGCCCATCCGTTTCGGCCGTTGAAACCCTCGCACCACCAACCATCCAGCACGCTGGCTTGAAGACCGGCATGCAGAACGACCTTCATGCCGCTGGTGCCGCTGGCCTCAAAAGGGCGGCGCGGGGTGTTCAGCCACAGATCGCAGCCTGAAACGAGCATGCGCGCCACATACAGGTCGTAGTTCTCCAGGAGCACGATTTTGCCCGCAAACTCCGGGCGCTGGGCCATGTGGTAGATCTCCTGCAGGAGCCGCTTGCCCCAATCGTCCCGGGGATGCGCTTTTCCGGCAAACAGAATCTGAACGGGCCGATCCGGATCGCCCAGCAGACGGGCCAGACGATCCGGATAACGGAACAAAAGCGTGGCGCGTTTATACGGAGCAAACCGACGGGCAAAGCCGATCGTGAGCGCCTCAGCATTGAGCAGGAGCGGCGGAAACGGCAAAGACTGCGCCCGCACGTATTCGCGCACGAAGGCCAGAAGCCGCAAACGCAACCGGTTGCGATACGCCCAAAGGGCCTCATCGGAGATCTCGTCGATCCGAGACCAGAAGGCCGGATCAACCTGATGGGCCTCCCAGTCGGGGCCCAAGTGCCGAGATAGAAACGCCTGCGCCTCCGACGCAGCCCATGTGGCCAAGTGCACGCCGTTGGTGATGTATCCGATGGGCACCTCCTGCACCGGACGCCCAGGATAGAGCGATTGCCACATGTGGCGCGAAACCTCCCCATGCAGACGGCTTACGCCGTTGGCCCATCGAGAGCCCTTAAGAGCAAGCACGGTCATGCAGAGGGGCTCGTGCGAATCCCCGGTGTTGACGCGGCCCAGCGCCAGAAGCTGATCTTGGCTCAGGCCCAGTTCGATGCGATACCCACCCAGTACGCGTTCCACCAGTTCTGCCGGGAACCGGTCATGACCGGCGTCCACAGGCGTGTGGGTAGTGAAGACGCATCGGGCTCGCACCTGGTCCCAGGCTTCCTCCAGCTCCAGCCCCTGGGCCCGAGCTTCACGCAAAAGCTCCAACGTGAGGAAAGCGCAGTGCCCCTCGTTGAGATGAAACACCTCAGGCTTTAGGCCCAGCGCCCGCAGCAGCCGCACCCCGCCAATCCCTAGCAGGGCCTCCTGGCGGATGCGCAGCTCCGGTCCGTCGGCGTACAGCCGGCGCGTGAGGGCTCGGTCGGATTCTGCGTTGCTGTCGAAATCCGCATCGAGCAAGTACAAAGGCACCCGCCCCACTTGCACCTTCCAGGCCCTCAGCCACACCCGGCGGCCGTCAAGCGGCACCGAAACGATTACGGGGGGGCCATCGGGATGCGTAAGCGGCACAAGAGGCCCCCGATAGGGGTCGATCCGCTCGTAGAACTCCTGCTGCCATCCGTCAGGGGAGAAGCGCTGCGTAAAATACCCCTCCCGCCAGAAGATCCCCACCCCCACCAGGGGAAGGCCTAGGTCGCTAGCTGACTTTAGGTGATCTCCGGCCAACACCCCCAGACCGCCCGCGTATTGTGGCAAACTCTCATGCAGGGCGAATTCCATGCAGAAGTAGGCTACAAGACCCTGATTGTGACCGTTACGGGACGGCTCCTCCATGTAGGAACGAAAGCGCTCGTAGACGGTCCGCAAATGCTCCCGAAAGGCCTCGCTTGCCAAGCGTTCTCGCAGGAGCGACTCATCTAAGGCCCGCCATACGGCCACCGGGTTGTGGCCGCTGGACTCCCACAGGACAGGATGCAGGGC
Organism: Bacteroidota bacterium; assembly: GCA_025059945.1. Classification (NCBI taxonomy): domain Bacteria; kingdom Pseudomonadati; phylum Bacteroidota; species Bacteroidota bacterium. The sequence goes on along the minus strand of JANXDC010000011.1, from coordinate 100,302 downwards.
TTCAAAGAGGGCCTGGGCCTCTGGATGCCAACTCCACCAGAGGTTGTAGGCTAGCTCGCGCAACCGGGCGCGCGTTTGCTCTACCGTCCAGCTCATGCCAGGCCTCGCTATCCCCAGTGTGGACCGCTTGCCGCTTCACCACAGCGGGACGGGCTCAAAGACCCGTCTTTCCCCATGGTGCGGGCAACTCTTGTACCGCCTTATCCAGAATGGAACCCGGCTTAATCCGATAGCCGCGCAGGAAAGCCTCCGCCGAAAGGCGTTTCCGATTGGGACGTTGCAGTTCCAAAATCTCCACAGCCCCCTCCCCGCAGGCGATGATGAGCCTTCGATCGGCCGCGATCACCTCTCCTGGCCGGCCACTTCCTTGCGCAAGCCGAGAGCGATACAAGGTCAGCTCCACTGCGCCATGGCGCGTCCAGGCCCCGGGGTGAGGAGAAAGCCCCCGGATCCAGTTGTGCACAACCTGGGCCGGCTCATGCCAGGGGACCTGCGCCATCTGACGGTTCACTTTCGGTGCGTAGCTCGCCTCCTCCTGGGGCTGCGGCCGGGGACGCAGGGTGCCGGCCTCCAGGCCCTCGATCGTCTCCAAAACGAGCCGAGCCCCCAGGTGCATGAGCCGCTCCTGCAGCTCACCGGCCGTCTCCTCTGGGCCAATCGGACAGCGCCTCTGCAGCAGAATCGGCCCCGTATCAACGCCCTCTTCAAGCAGAAACGTCGTCACCCCTGTCTCGACCTCCCCGCGCAGAATGGCCCAGTGAACCGGAGCTGGACCCCGGTAGCGAGGCAGTAGGGAGGCGTGCAGGTTAATGCTGCCATAACGGGGAAGGCGAAACACCTCGGGGGGCAGGATGCGAAAACCCACGACCACGGCCAGATCAGGACGCCAGGCCCGTAGGGTGGCCAAGAAGACCGGGTCTTTCAGAGATTCGGGCTCCAGCACGGCTATTCCGGCCTGCAGAGCAACCTGCTTTACGGGCGTAGGCAGCGGCCTCTGGCCCCGGCCTCGAGGCTTATCTGGGCTTGTGACCACGCCTACGAGCTCATGGGCTGAGGCGAGTAAGACTTCCAGCGTGGGAACGGCGAACTCCGGCGTCCCCAGAAATACGATGCGCAAGGCCATCAGCGGACCGCCTCACGAGGCAAAAAAGGGGGAGCTAACAGGTAATCGACCTGCACCTGACCCTGGGCGATCTCGTTTAGACGCCGGCGCAACAGGCGGCGTCGAAAGGCGCTGATGCGGTCGATGAGCAGAATGCCCTCCAGATGGTCGTGCTCGTGCTGAAAGACGCGCGCCCGAAGCCCCGTGATCTCCTCCTCGTGCCAGCGAAAATAACGGTCTTGATAGCGCACCCGGATGGTCTCCGGCCGCCAAATCGGCTCCCGGACCTCTGGTATGCTCAGACACCCCTCCTCATATTCAACCTCTACTTCGGAACTGGCGATAAGCTGCGGGTTGAGCAGCACTTCGGGCCTGCCGGGACGGCGGATCCGGCCACCTTCTTCTTCTTCCTCCTGGGGTTGCGCCAGATCCATTACGAAGAGCCGTAAGCTGTGGCCCACCTGGGGCGCAGCAAGCCCGATGCCGGAGGCCTGGTACATGGTCTCCAGCATATCGTCGATGAGCCGCTGTAGCTCGGGGCTATCCTCTTCTACGGGCCGTGCGGGCGCTCGCAGCACCGGATGTCCATACAGATAAATCGGCAGGATGGCCATCTGGCAACACCTTGTGGACCCGTCTTCAAACGACCGTCCAGGTTTCGCCGGAAAACAGGAGCGCGCGCAGATCGCCCGGACCCTTGGCTTCGATGGTGCGCTCCACCTGTTCGCGGAGGACCTCCTCGAAGGTAGGCCGACGCACGGCGTAGAGAACCCCGAAAGGCCGCGGCAGCTCCAAATGCTTGGGGTCGTCGAACATGCGCGTCAGAATAAACGCGATCGTCTCATCCGTCTCATCATGCACCAACAGATCATCGACGGACCATTGGCCGGTGCTCAGATCGACCACCACAGGCTTAAGGCCGTCGAGCCGGATCCCCTTATCTCGGTTGGCGCCGAAAACCATCGGCTTACCGTGCTCCACGAACAGGGCGGCCTGGGGCTTGGTGTCCTTTTCCGTAAACACGAAAAAGGCCCCGTCGTTGAAGACGTTGCAGTTCTGGTAGATCTCTACAAAAGCCGCACCCCGATGTTCGTAGGCCCGTCGGATGACGCCCACCAGATGATTGGGATCCCGATCCATGCCCCGCGCGATAAAGCTCGCCCCGGCGCCCAGGGCGAAAGCAGCCGGATTCACGGGCCAGTCGGCCGAACCATAGGGGCTTGATTTGGTGATCTTGCCGAACTCCGAGGTCGGGGAAAACTGCCCTTTGGTGAGCCCGTAGATCTGATTGTTGAAAAGCAGAATCTGCACGTCTACGTTGCGGCGCAGGATGTGCAGCATGTGGTTGCCGCCAATCGAAAGCCCATCGCCATCGCCCGTGATGACCCAGACGGCCAGCTCAGGCCGCATCACCTTTAGCCCCGTGGCCACGGCCGTGGCCCGGCCGTGGATGGTGTGCAGGCCGTAGGTGCTCACGTAATAGGGAAAACGGCTTGAGCATCCGATGCCGGATACGAAAACGTGCTCATGTGGCGGGCGGCCGATCTCAGCCAGCGCGCGCTGCACGGCCTTCAGAATGGCGTAATCCCCGCAACCGGGGCACCAGCGCACGTCTTGGTCGCTTTGGAAGTCCTTCCACGTATAGCTCGGGCTCGCCTGCTCCGGTTTAGCAGTCGGCGGGGTGACGGCCTTAGATAAAGCCGGCTTAAAGGAGGGCCGTGTGGCCTTTAGTTCCTCAGCCATGGATGTTCCTTCCTCCTGGGCTTCCGTTGCCCTGTGTGAGCGCCTCTAGCAATTTCGCCTCCAGCTCAGAGGCCGTAAAGGGCAGCCCGCGCACCCGGTTGTAGCCCTCAGCGGGCACTAGATAACGATCCCGGATCAAGCGCACAAGCTGCCCTAGGTTGATTTCGGGCACGATGATGCGCCCGAAGCGCTGCAGAATCTCCCCGAGGTTTTGAGGGAAGGGGTTGAGGTAGCGCAGATGCACCTGGGCGAGCTTATAGCCCCGCTGGCGCAACCGCTCCACAGCCGTTTTGATGGCCCCATATGTGGAGCCCCATCCCAGTACGAGGAGCGACGCATCGGGATCTCCCTCCAGCTCCGCGGGCGGAATGCTCTCGGCGATGCGTTCGATCTTCTCGGCCCGCAACCGGACCATGAAGTCATGGTTGTCCGGGTCGTAGGAGACATTGCCCGTCTCGTGTTGCTTCTCCAGCCCGCCAATCCGGTGCATCAGGCCCGGCGTGCCAGGAAGCGCCCAGGGACGGGCCAGGGTCTTCGGATCTCGCACATACGGCAAAAAGCGGCCGTCTCGGTTGGGCTCCTGGGCGAAGCGCGGGCGCAGATCCGGCAGCTCCTCCGGCTCAGGTATGCGCCATGGCTCGGACCCATTGGCCAGGTAACCGTCGGAGAGATACAACACCGGCGTCATGTACGTGAGCGCGATCCGGCAGGCCTCTAGGACCATCCAGAAGCACTCCCCCGGCGTGGCGGGAGCCACGATGGGGACTGGCGCCTCACCGTTGCGGCCGAACATGGCTTGCAGCAGGTCGGCCTGTTCGGTCTTGGTGGGCATGCCCGTTGAGGGCCCGGCTCGCTGGATATCCAAGACCACAAAGGGCAGCTCCAGCATTACACCTAGCCCAATGGCCTCGGTTTTGAGCGCTAAGCCCGGACCCGAGGTGCCCGTAACGGCTAGCTTACCCCCGTAAGCGGCACCGATTACGGCCGTAACCGCCGCGATTTCGTCTTCGGCTTGGAAGGTGAAGATTCGGAAGTTTTTGTATCGGGCCAGCTCGTGCAGAATGTCCGAGGCCGGTGTGATGGGATAGCTGCCGTAAAAGAGCTCCAATCCCGCCCGGTAGGAGGCGGCTACCAACCCGAGGGCTGTGGCCTGATTGCCCGTGATGTTCCGGTATGTACCCGGAGGAAGTTTGGCGGGGCCTATGCGAAAGCGCGTGGTGAAGGCCTCCACCGTATCCCCATAGTGATAGCCGGCGCGCAAAGCCCGGAGATTGGCCTCCAGCACGTCGGGCTGCTTGGCGAAGCGCTGCTCCAGCCAGCGCACCGTGTGGTCCATAGGCCGATCATAAAGCCACAGCAGCAGCCCGAGGGCGAACATGTTCTTAGAGCGCTCTACGATCTTAAAGGGCAGGTTGAGCTCCTTTAGGGCCTCCTCCGTGAGCCGGGTCACGGGCACGCGGTAGAGCTCGTACTCCGCTAGGCTACCGTCCTCCAGGGGGTTGGACCGGTAGCCGGCCAGCTGCAGATCGCGCTCGGAGAAGGCATCCTCGTTTACGATCAGAATCCCGCCCTTGCGCAACCGAGCTAGATTCGTCTTCAGCGCGGCGGGGTTCATGGCGACGAGAGCGTCGCTTTCGTCTCCGGGCGTCAGGATATCGGAGCTGGCAAACCGAATCTGGAAGGCCGATACGCCGTAGGTCGTGCCGGCTGGGGCGCGGATCTCGGCTGGGAAGTCCGGCAGCGTCGAAAGATCGTTGCCCACCAGAGCGGTGGTAGAGGTAAATTGGCTGCCCGTCAGCTGCATGCCGTCTCCAGAATCCCCGGCGATACGCACCGTGACCTCGGGCAGCTCTACGATGCGAATGTCGCGTTTGCTCATGGTTGTCGGTTCCGCGTTTTACCCAAAGATAAACACAACGGCGAGCTATTCTACGCGGGCGATCCCGCCGTTATCGGATCTGCCCCCCTCGGAGAGCTGACGGGCCAAGTTCAAGCCGCGATCCAAGAAGGCGACGAACTCCTCCACGGAGGCCATCCCGCTGTGCACGGCTAGCACGCGCCGGTCCGCGGTCATCACCACGTATGTGGGCAAGGCCACGGTGCCGGTAAGCTCAAATTGCAGGCGCTGCCATTCCGGGCCGCGCGTGACCTCATCGGTGTAGAGGCGCAACAACACGAAATCGCGCCCCATGCGCTCGGCCACCGGCGCTTTGGGGAACACGTTGGCCTCCATGTCCCGGCAGTTGGTGCACGTATAACCCGTGAAGTCAATAAAGATAGGCTTGCCCGTGCGCCGAGCCTCGGCTATGGCCGATTCGGGCTCATGATGCCACTCGAAGGGATCCAAGTTTGTCCGTTGGCCTGAGCTACCAGCCGGAGACGAGGCGGCTAGTAGGCCCACGTCCGTGCCCTGCCGCGGGGGTAGCCAGGCGTCCAGCCTGCCCAAGGGGGCGCCCAGCAGCCCGGGGATCAGGTACAGGGAGAAGGCGATGGCGCCTACCCCGAAGAGCAAGCGCAGCGGCCCCACATGCGCCAACGGCTCCTCCTGCGGCAGGCGGATCTTGCCCAGCAAGTACAAACCCGTGACCGCAAAAAGAGCGATCCACAGGGCAATGGCTAGCGGCCGGGAGATCAAACCCCATCCCCAGACGAGATCCGCGTTGGAGAGAAACTTGATGGCCGCGGCCAACTCCACAAATCCCAGCACCACCTTGAGCGTGTTCATCCACTGCCCGCTGCGGGGTAGGCGCTGCAGGGCGTGCGGAAAGAGGGCGAAAAGCACAAAGGGGGCCGCAAAGGTGGCGCTAAAGGCGAGCATGCCCAGAATAGGCCAGAACCACTGCCCAAGAGCCGTGGCGGCCAGTAGCGCCCCCACAAAAGGCACCGTGCAGCTAAAGGAGACCAGCGTAAGCGTAAGGCCCATAAACCAGATGCCGATCCAGTCCGTGCGCGTCGAGCCCAGGCGGTTGACAGCGTTTAGCAGTCGGACCGGAACGCGGAACTCATACAGGCCTAGCAGGCTCAGCCCAAAGGCGACGAAGACAAGCCCGATGAACAGGTTCACCCACGGGTTTGCGGCCACGCGCGCCGCACCGGCCGCCCCGAGCAAAAGAGCCATGAGCACCCCCAGCCCCGTAAAGGTGGCCACGATCGCAAGCCCATAATGCAAGGCCATGGCCACAGACCGGCTGCGATGACCCCCACTCTGCTTGGAGAAGAAGCTCACCGTAAGCGGGATCATGGGGAACACGCAGGGCGTAAGCAGCGCGGCCAGCCCGGCTAGAACAGCTAGCCATAGGAAAGCCCAAAAGCCCGCTCCCAGCGGGCCATCCGGGACGATCTGGGGGGACGCAACGGAGGCGCCGGCGGAAACGACCTGCTTAAGCGGTGGCACCACGCGAAACACAACGGGCACGGTTGTCTGCGCCGGAGGCAGGCACATCCGGTCGTTGCAGACCATAAAGCGCAGCCCCAGGGTGAGCGTCTGCTCCCCGGCCGTGAGATCGTTTGGAATCCGCACACGCCCCCACAGTTCGGCGCGATCCGAAAAAAGACGAACGCGCGCCTGGAAGTTAGAATCGTATGCCTCCACAGCCCCCTGCTCCTGCCAAGTTCCCAGGAGCGCGTAAGAGGCGGGCAGGGTAATTTCAAGCGGAAGCCCCGCCCCCCGGGGGCTACTTGCCGCGTACAGGCGCCAGCCCGGTTCGATGGTGGCCCGCAAGCGCAACCGGACCTCTTGTCCCGGAAGGACCGAGTCAGACTCCAACTGAGCGCTCCAGCGCACCTTGGCCAGGGATCCGTAGAGGGGTTGGGCCTCCTCCTCTGCAATCGGCGCCGTAACCTGCGTACCGGCTAAAGTGCGCGCATCCAGGACCGGTTCCTTTTGCACCGGCCGCACCGCAAGTGGGGCCTCTAGCGTCTCGGTGGTAGGCGGCAAGCACTGCCGATCGCTACAGACCATGTAGCGCACGCGCACGCGCAGCGTGTAGACTCCCGCCTTCAGGTCCGCGCGCACCCGAAGCGGAATGCGAAAGGCGACCGTGCCGGTATGCCAGCCCACCTCCATCTTGAAATTCGGATCGTAGACCCGTTTCGGAGGCGGTTCCTCTACAGGTCCGGCGGGCTCCAGGCCTCCCCCTTCCACAGTAAAGCTAGTGGGCACTGGCCCCCCAGGGGGTAGCTGAGTGCTGTACAGATGCCAGGGCGCCGAGACACGAGCCGTGGCTATGGCCTGCAGCGCTTGGCCCGGTTGGGCCTGCGCAGGCTCCAAGCGCAGACTCCACTGCACCGGGCTCGTAAAACCAGGGCGGGACTGAGCCCAGAGCGTGGGGAGCAACCCCATACAAAACAGGGATGCCGCGCTCCATGCGCGCACCCCCATGCGGTATCGCGTGCCCGCGCGATTCATGGCGCCCCCATCCTGCCGCTTTTGTCGACAGGTAAACGCCGGGCAGGGGGTTTGGTTTCAGAGACTAGGAGGCCTCCTCCTCAGCCCGCACCACCCACACGGTGACCGTGGCCGTGATATCCTGATAAAGCCGAATGACGGCCTGATACTGCCCCAGAGCGCGAATGTCGTCCGGCAGCTCGATCTTGCGCCGATCGATTTGAAAGCCCCTTTCGGCCAAAGCTTCGGCCACTTGTTGATTGGTAACGGTGCCGAAGATGCGATTCTCCTCCCCCACCTTGGCCGGGATCGTGACGGCCACTTCGGCCAGCCGAGCGGCTAGCTCCAAAGCCTCCTGGCGGCTACGCGCCTCGCGCCGGAGCTGCCGCTGCCGAATCTGTTCGGCCCGCCTCAGGTTGCCCGGCGTAGCCACTAGCGCTAAGCCTCGCGGAATGAGGTAATTGCGCCCGTAGCCACCTCGAACCTCCACGACGTCCCCGGCCCGACCCAGCTTCTCGACGTCCTGCGTTAGGATCACACGCATCATGCCCATGTGCTTCGGCCTCCCCCTTATTTGATCACCTCTGCTACGAAGGGCAGGAGCGCCACGTGCCGGGCGCGCTTGATCGCGCGCGTCAGCTGGCGCTGATGCAGGGCGCAAGTGCCTGTGATCCGACGTGGGATGATCTTACCCTGCTCGTTGATAAAGCGCTGCAATAGCCGCACATCGCGGTAGTCGATGTATTCCAGTCCCGTCTCACAGAACTTGCAGGTGCGAATGCGCTTAGGTTTGCGGGTTGCCATCACCCCTTCCCCTTCCCCTATGCGTTGCCGTTGTCCAGGTTTTCCTCACCGCGGAGCAAGCGAGCTTCCTCCTCGGACAAAAACCGCTCCTCGAAGGAGGCCTCCTCGTGCGCCTCATCGAGGCTGAGCGCGGGAGCGGCTGCGCGCCCGTTTGGGGAGCGAAGTTTATTCAAGAACTGAATGCGATGCGCCTTGATCTCCACGATCGTGCGCAGGGAACCATCCTCCATGCGCAATGTGCGGCTCTGCAGCTCTCCATCGACCAGTACCGCGCTGCCCTTGCGCAGGTTGTTGCGACAATCGTCGGCTAACCGATTCCAGGCCACCACGCCGACATAGCAGACATCCTCCTGCCATTGACCCTGGGCGTCCCGATAGCGGCGGTTGGAGGCGATATAAAAGTTCACCACGGGCGTCCCATTGCTCGTGGTCCGATAAATAGGATCCTTGGTTAGGTTGCCCGCAATCAAGACCGTGTTGATTTCGGGCATCTTCAGGTCGGCCATACCCTATCCTCCTAAACGATTTAAGCCGCGGTGCTGCCGGACTCGGCCTGCTTCTGGGCCTTGGCTTTTTCTCGGTGCCGCAAGGCCTTGGCGTCCAGCTTCATGAGCAGAAACCGCATGACGTTGTCGGTCAGCAGGAACTGCCGCTCTAGTTTGGGCACCAGCGTGCTGGGGGCCTTGAAGAAGAAGTTCACGTAAAATCCGCTGCGTTTCTTCTGAATCGGATAAGCCAGCCGCCGAACCCCCCATTCATCCCATTCCTCGATCTCGGCGCCGTTTTCCAGAAGAAAAACCCGGATTCTGTCGATTTCCTCCCGAAGAGGCTTCTCCTCAAGCATGGGATTGAGAATGAAAAGACCTTCGTAAGTGAAGACGCGCGCTGTCATGGTAAATCCCCTTTGGTTGTGTTGGGCGAGATCCCAAACAGCCCTTCCCAGTCCAGGAAGAGCAGGGCGTAGGTATGCAGTGCGCGCAAAGATACGGCTCAAGCGCCCGAAGCACAACGGGGCGCACATACTTGCACGGTGCGGGGGAGCGTTTTAGTTTAGTTTGCGAAGCCGTCTGTCGCACCGAGGAAGGAGCGCCTATGGAGGCGGGCCTGATCGCGATGGCCCTCCTGTACGCTTTTGCCCTGGCCGTGCTGGGCATAGGGCTGCACCGCATACCCCGATCCGGCCGCTGCAATGGAGCAGAGCTGCCCACCGTGTCGGTGCTTGTGGCGGCGCGCAACGAGGAACGGCGCCTTGGCCCCTTGCTGCGCTCTATCGTGCGGCTGGATTACCCTACGGAGCGCTTGGACATATGGCTGATTGACGACCGCTCCACGGATCGAACCCCAGAGCTATGCCAGGAATTAGCTCGCCGTCATGGGCATGTGCATTATCTTCGGATCACCGAGATCTGGGCCGGACTAAAGGGGAAGGTCAACGCCTTGGCCCAGGCCGCTCATCGGGCCCGAGGCGAATGGCTGTTCTTTACGGACGCCGACTGCGAAGTGCCTCCTAACTGGATTCGGGGGGCGCTCAGCCACGTCCGAGAAAGAACGGGCTTGTTATGTGGCCTAACCGTGATCGCCCCGGAAACTGCGGTAGGACGCTTGGAACGCGTCGTCTGGGCCTTCCTGGCTCCCTTCACGGCCGGCCTAGCAGGCTGGGGGTTTCGCTTCACCGCCCTCGGCAACAACCTGGCTGTGCGACGCACGGCCTACTGGGAAACGGGCGGGTATGAACGCATCCCGTTTAGCGTGACCGAGGATTATGCGCTTTTGCGCGCGGTGCGCGACCGGGGCTGGGAGATCGCCTGGTTCGTGGATCCGGAGACCACCGTATCGGCCCGTCCCGTTGAGTCCCTGCGAGCCCTGCTCGATCAGCTCCGACGCTGGCAAAAAGGAGGCCTAGAGGCCCCCCGGCCGGAGCGCATGCGCTTGTTGCTGGTGCTGGCCTTGGGCTGGATGTTGCATCTGGGGCTGGTTGTGGGTTGGTTTTGGAGCCCCTCGGCGACCACCGTGGCCTGGGGCCTGAAACTTGGGGCCGACGCGCAGCTGCTCTGGCAGCTGCGGCGACGGCTGCGGCTGCGGAGGGTGATGCGCTATTTGCCCCTGCTAGAGCTCTTTATGCTTCCCACCCTACTCCTGTTGCCCTTCAGTTGGCTCATCTCCAAACGGGTGCACTGGAAAGGGCAGCGCTTTTAAACTTTCCCTTCACACCCTGTATCTTTGTTTAGACCGGCTTTGGGCGCAAAGCGCATGGACCGCCCCCAAGAACACTGCGGCATCTTTGGTGTTTTTCACCATCCCGACGCGGCCCGCTTGACTTACTACGGGCTGCACGCTCTGCAGCACCGGGGTCAGGAGTCAGCCGGCATCGTAACGCTGGCCTACGACGAACGAAAAGGCCGTAAGGTCCTGCTCCAGCACAAGGGCCTAGGCCTGGTTACGGACGTCTTCCCAAGCCCGGAGCTTTTCGAGACCGTCCTGCACGGCGATGTGGCTATCGGCCATAACCGTTACTCCACTGCGGGGGCTTCGGCCAATCCGGCCAACGTACAACCTTTCGCCGTGCACTATCGAAACGGCAACCTGGCTTTGGCGCACAACGGCAACCTCTCGAACGCCCGGCAGCTGCGCCAACGGCTCACCCAAGAGGGGGTGCTTTTCATGAGCACCTCAGACTCCGAGCTCATCCTGCATCTGATCGCCCGCAGCCCTCAAGCGAGCACGCTTGAGCAGGTCCTGGATGCGCTGCGGCGGGTGCAAGGCGCCTACTCTTTGCTCATCCTGACGGACGAAGCCCTGCTGGCCGTGCGCGATCCGCATGGGTTCCGACCCTTGGTCTTGGGCCGCATCGGAGAAGGCTACTGCGTGGCAAGCGAAACGTGCGCCTTTGATCTGATCGGGGCCGAGTTCATTCGGGACATCGAGCCGGGCGAAGTGCTTGTGATCGATCGAGAGGCCTGTCGCACGGGCAAACTTCGAAGCTACAGCCTGCGGACCGAACCGGATGAGCCGATCGCGCAGTGTATCTTTGAGTTCATCTACTTCGCGCGCCCCGACAGTCGGATCTTCGGCGAACAGGTCGACAAGGTGCGTCGGCGCCTGGGCAAGGCCCTGGCGCACGAACACCCTGTGCCCCGCGTACCCCCCGGCGAACGGGTGCCGCTCGTGATCAGCGTGCCGGACTCCTCAAACACGGCCACGATCGGCTACGCCTCCGAATGCAACAAGCTGGGCTATCCCTGTAAGCTCGACATCGGGCTCATCCGCAACCATTACGTGGGGCGCACCTTCATCCAGCCGGGTCAGGGGGCGCGAGAGCTTAAGGTGAAGCTCAAGTTCAACCCGGTCCGCGGCTTGCTCAAAGACCGCATCGTGGTCCTGGTGGACGACTCCATCGTGCGGGGTACCACGTCGCGCTATCTGGTGCAGATGATCCGCGAGGCCGGGGCCCGAGAGGTGCACTTTCGCGTAAGTTCCCCTCCGATCATCGCCCCTTGCTTTTACGGTATGGATTTTCCGAGCTGGCAAGAGCTCGTGGCCAACCGCTGCGACCGGGACGTGGAGCGCATCCGGGAGTTTTTGGAGGTCGATAGCCTCGGATACCTGTCTGTGGAGGGCTTGATGCGCGCCGTGCGCTCGGCCACGAACGGCCCAGATGGCTTCTGCAACGCCTGCTTTACGGAGCGCTATCCGGTTCCGATCGAGCTGGGCGTCCTGAAAGAGGAAAACGACTAGCCATGCCCTTGGGCCGGTTTTGGACCCCTTCGAACGCGCTCAGCCTGCTTCGGCTCATCTTGGCCCTCCCGATCGGGATCGCGCTCTGGCATCGGGCGCCCGTGATCGGAACGGTTACCCTCATGCTGGCCGCGGCCGTAACAGACGCCTTCGACGGGCATCTGGCGCGGCGCCGGGGGGAGACCACAGAATGGGGCAAGATCTTAGATCCCTTGGCCGACAAGGTCTGCATAGGGGTTGCGGCCGTGATCTTAACCTGGCAGGGGCATCTACCCATCTGGTTTGCGACCGTGATCTTGGGCCGGGATGTGCTTATTGTGCTGGGGGCATTGGGCCTACGGGGCCGCCTGGGGCGCATACCGAGTTCCGAACTGCCGGGCAAAATCGCGGCTGCGGCCGCAGCCGGCGTGCTCATCTTAGCCACCCTAGAAACGGAACCCTCCTGGGCCCACTTGCACCTTAGCAAGACCCTCCTTCCCTTCGTGGCCCTCCTACTCGGGGCAGCGTTTCTGGACTATTTGCGTCGAGCCTGGACCCTCCTGAAACACGGCATTACGGCAGGATGAAGTGGTTTCGTCGTCATCTACCTGAGAGCACCTCGCCCTCAGAGCTTCATAGCGGGCTGGAGAAAACGCGGCTTAACCTCTGGGCCCGCGTCGAGCGGCTGCTGCGCAGCCGGGACCGCGTCGATGAGGCGGTGCTCGATGAGCTGGAGGAGACGCTCATCGAAAGCGACGTGGGCGTTGCGACCACGCTTGCGCTTATCGATCGACTGCAGGCGCGTGCGCGGCGTGACCGCTACGCAAGCCCAGAGGAGCTCTGGCGCCTTCTGCGCGAGGAGACCCTGGCCCTGCTCGGGGCCGAGGGACAGCAAGCGGCGCCTCGGCGCTTCGAGGAACCGCTTCCTCACCGGCCGTACGTGATCATGGTCGTTGGGGTCAACGGCGTGGGCAAGACGACCACCATCGGCAAGCTGGCCTGGGCGTATCGCAAGGCCGGACGGTCCGTGCTCTTGGGGGCGGCCGATACATTCCGAGCGGCCGCCATAGAGCAGTTGGAGGTTTGGGCCCAACGGGCCGGCGTGCCGGTCATCAAACACCATCCCGGCGCCGATCCCGGTGCTGTGGCCTTTGATGCGGTCTCCGCCGCTCGGGCCCGCGGCGCGGAGGTGGCCATCATCGATACGGCCGGCCGCCTGCACACAAAAGGTGGACTCATGGAGGAGCTGGCCAAGGTCCGGCGCGCCATGGCCAAGGCCCTTCCCACGGCCCCCAATGAGGTGCTGCTCGTATTGGACGCCACCACGGGGCAGAACGGGCTCCGGCAGGCCGAGGAGTTCGCGCGCGCCGTACAGGTCACAGGACTGGTATTGACCAAACTTGACGGCACCGCTAAGGGCGGCGTGGTGCTGGGCATCGCACACAGCTTCGGCATACCGGTCCGGTACCTAGGCGTAGGGGAGCGACTCGATGACCTGCTGGTCTTCGATCCCCAGGCCTTTGTGGAGGCGCTGTTCGCAGACCTATCCCTAAGAAGCGCTCAGTAAGAAAATGCACACGAAACGCTTCCGCCCTCCCACGGTGAGCGTCGTCAGCTTAGGATGCGCCAAAAACCTTGTGGACTCGGAGGTGTTGCTCGGCCAGCTGGCCGGAAACCAATACCGCATCAGCTCTGATCCGGAGCGGGCCGACGTCTTAATCATCAACACCTGCGGCTTTATCGAGGCGGCCAAGACCGAGTCCATTCAGGCCATCCTGGAGGCGCTGGAGCTCAAAGCAGCCGGACGGGTGCAGCGCGTCTATGTGGCCGGATGCCTAACGGAGCGCTACCGGCAGGAGCTGCATCAGGAGCTGCCCGAGGTGGACGGCTTTTTCGGCACCTCGGAATTACGGGAACTTCTGGCCGCCCTGGGGGCCGACTACAAAGCGAACCTGCTCGGGGAACGCCTGCTGCTAAGCCCTCCCCACTACGCCTACCTCAAGATCTCCGAGGGCTGCAATCACCCCTGTTCTTTTTGCGCCATCCCCCTTATGCGGGGTCGGCATCGGTCCCGACCTATGGAGGAGATCATCCACGAGGCCCAGCGACTGACGCAGCGGGGCGTGCGGGAGCTTATTTTGATCGCCCAGGATCTTACGTACTACGGACTGGACCTGTACGGCAGACGGCAACTGGCCCCGCTTCTGCGCCGCCTCTCCGAGATCGATGACCTGCAGTGGATCCGGCTCATGTACGCCTATCCGGCCAAGTTCCCGTATGAAGTGCTCGACGTCATGGCCGAGCGGCCTAATATCTGCAAATACCTGGACATCCCCGTCCAACACCTATCCGATCCCGTGCTGGCCTCCATGCGACGCGGCATCACGGGGGCCGAGATCGAGGAGCTTGTGCAAAGCATTCGGGACCGCGTGCCCGGCGTAGCCCTGCGCACCACGCTTATCGTGGGTTATCCCACAGAAACGGAGGACGACTTTGCCCGTCTGCTAGAGGGAATGGCGCGGATTCGCTTCGATCGACTCGGCGTCTTCACGTACTCCCAGGAGGAAAACACAGCCGCCTACGCGCTGGGCGACCCCATAGCGCCAGAAGAGAAAGAGGCGCGCGCCCTTGCGGTCATGAACCTGCAACAGAGGATCAGCCTAGAGCGCAACCAGGCTCTCGTAGGCAAGCGGCTTAAGGTGCTCATCGACCGCATCGAGGGACGCTTTGCGGTCGGCCGAACGGAGTACGACGCGCCTGAGGTGGATAACGAGGTCTACGTGTCCGACCCCAACCTGCGCGTAGGGCATTTTTACTGGGTTGACATTCGCGACGCCGAGGCGTATGATCTTTTTGGAGACGCAGAAGCCCCCGCTTAAGGTGAGGCATGGGCTGCAGGAGCGCACCCTTCCGGAGTTGCCTATTGCTGTGGGCTCTGGCATGTATCGGTCTTGATCTGCCGGCTCGCGCACAAGACGGAGAGCTGGAGGCAGAGACCCTCGTGGTGCGACACACGGACGGCCGCCCCCGGCTGGACGTTTTTTTGCGTCTGTCGTACTCCAAACTAACCTTCTTCCGGCAGGGAACGGGCTTTCAGGCCCGTTACGAGGCCACAGTGGAGCTATACCGGCTTAACGGGCGCGGCCAACCGCAAGGGCTTGCCGAGAGCCGCACCCAGGAGCGGCTGGTTTCGGCCTTCTCGTATGCGCAAACCCAACAAGAAAACGCCTACGATTACCTGCAGCTTGTGCTCTTTCCGGCCCCCGGCCGGTACCTGGTGCAAGCGCGTGTAGAGGACCGCCATACAGGTCGACAGTATGCCCGGCGCGTCGAGGTCTTGGTGCGGGACTTCGGCGCCGAGGCTTTCGCGATGAGCGATCTGCTAATCCTGGATCGCTTCGACGAAGCCCGACAGGTGCTGTATCCCAACGTAGCCAATGAGGTCGGCCAGGACCAGAGCGAATGCCTGCTTTTCTTTGAACTCTACACGCGCTGGCCCCGGCGGGTGCAGGTCTCCTACGAGGTCCATCGGCCTCGGCCGCTCCTTCGACCCACGGTGCGCAGCTTTCTGGGCCGCTCCCCTTCGACCGGCCCCGAAGTGGTCTTTCAGAGCTCGGAGAGCCGCCTTCTTGGCCCGATCCGCAACCAGTTCGTGGTGCGCATTCCCCTGGACGCCCTGAAGCCGGAGCGCTACACGGTTCGCCTGCTCGTGCGGGATGAAGAGGGCCGGGAGCTGGGCCGGGCGGAAAAGACGCTTCGGGTGCGCTGGACCGGTCTTGAGGCCTTCATCGCCGACCTGGACCAGGCCATCGCGCAGTTGGTTTATCTGGCCAAACCGGCTGAGATCCGGGCTATTCAAGAAGCGCCCACGCGCGCTGAGCGCTACGAGCGCTTTCGCGCCTTCTGGAAAAAGCGCGACCCCACGCCGGGCACGGAGCGCAACGAGCTCATGGAGGAATACTACCAGCGCGTCTGGTATGCCAACCGGCAGTTCTCGGGCCTGGAGCCAGGCTGGAAGACCGACCGCGGCATGGTCTTCATCCTCTTCGGAGAGCCGGACGCGATCGATCATCACCCCTTCGCCTACAACGCCAAGCCCTATCAGATTTGGTACTACTACAGCCTAGGACGCCGATTTATCTTCGTCGATCAGAGCGGCTTTGGAGACTATAGGCTCCTGATCCCGATTTGGGATGAGCGAAACCGCATGTAAGGGGCTCGCCTGCAGGGCTGGAACCCGACGCTCCAGCCAGGCCCATCCGCCGAAGAGCAAGGCGACGAAAAACAGATCCCCCGCTATTGTGTTGCCGAAAAACGGAATAGCCGCTACGTAGCAGGCCAGAAGCCCTTCAAGCGTCTTCGGATACCAAGAGCCCAGGGCCCAGACGCCGAAGTTCGTAATCAGGTAAAAAAGCGTCGAAGCCAACAGGGCCGCCCCACCCAGGCGCCAAGGACTGCGCCGCGTGCGCAGCACGGCCCAACCCAGCACGGTGATCAGGGCGAAGCTCCCGTAGACGACGGGCATAAGCATATGCAGGCCTATCAAGAGGTCGCTTACCAACATAGCCAACAAGGGAACGGCGAAGGCCGCGGGCCGCAGCCCCATGTGCGCGCCCGTAAAGAGGGCCATAGCGCCTATGGGGGTGAAATTCGGCGGATGGGGAAGAAGGCGGCTAAAGGCCGCCAGCACGACGAGCAACGCCCAAGCCGCCCAGCGAGTCCCGTTGGGCTTCATGATCTCTCCTCCTGGCTAGGATCCATAACCGGAAAACGGGTTTGGCCGGTCTGTAGCATCCGCACCACATACGGATGGCAGAGCCGGCACCGGTAGCCAAAAGCCACATGCCGCTGCAGCTCCGCAATCGATCGGGCCCCATAAGTTTGGACGATCTGCCAGAGCTCGGCAAACGTGCGATCATGGCAGACGCAACGGTCGACTTCCGGTGCCGGCATGGATGTTACTCCCGCACCACGTCCACCACCACAGCTCCCGGGATGATACCGGCTTGAAAGCTTGTGCGACGCACCCCGGCGGAGGTGTAGACGGCCACCTCACCGGCCTGCACAAAGTCTTTTACGTCCGTAAGATAGAGCTCGTCCCGGACCGGATCGTATCCCACAGCCCCGAAGCGGCCCTGGATGAGGGATGCGTTCTCCAGGGTGTTCGTGCGCGTATTTAGGCGCATCAGCCCAGCCCCGTGCAACACGAAGGCCACTCCGCGGCCCACGGCCACGTCCCCTCCAAAGGCCGCCCCACCCAGCCGGGTGTTGGCCGGAATGCGCTCTAGGATCGCGTCGGTCTGCGGATCAATCACGACAAAGCCCCCATTGGTGCTGTTGGCCGGGTTTTGATAATCGGTGCGGCCGGAGCAAACGACCCAGACCTGACCGTCGTCGTCGACAAAGACGTGGCTAGGTCCGTCAAAGGGCATCTCCAGAGTGCGCACGACCTGGTCTGTGCTCACGTCGATGACGCTGACCGTGCGACTTGCTCCGAAGCCCGAGTTGGCCACGTAGGCCTTGTTGCGGGCCACGGCGATCCCGTTTGGGTTGCGGCCCACGGGGATGGTCTTGATCTCGCGGTTTTGGTTCAGGTCGATCACGGAGACGCTGTTGCCGAACATGTTCGTGACGTAGGCTCGCGTAGGACCAACCTGGACCAGATAGCGGGGGCTAGCGTTGTTGGCGATCGCGATCGTAGCCAGGGCGCGCAGCCCATCCCGCAGGTCGACTACCTCGATCTTGTGCGAGTTGTTGACGACGATATAGCCCTTGTCCTCGATGATGCTCATGCTTTGGGCGATGTCGCCTAGGGGTCGGCCGTTTCGGACCTGAAAGACGTTCTGCTGAACGGAACCGGTTTTCGGATCGTAGACGGTGATCTCGGCGTTGCCGCGCTGAAAGTTGCCCTGATTGAGCACGTATACGCCGCGCGTAACCAGGGTCGCCTCTTGCTCTTTGGGCGCGCATGCAAGCCCAAGAAACAGAAGCGCCGCCCAGAGGGCGAGATAACGGATGCGATCCCGCATCATACCGCGGATCCTCCTGCTTTAGGGTTTTAGGAACCAGCTCAAGGTGAGCCCGAAGGTCAAGCTTCGGCCCGGCATCGGGTAGTAGGGGATCACCTGATAGCCCGCATTGAGCAAGTTTTCTATAGCGAGCCGAGCGTGCAGGGCCGCGGCGCGCCATCGGGCTCGGTAGCCCAGAGTCAGATCCAGTTGGCCGTAACTGGGCAGCCAGCTGGAGTTATCGGCGCTCGTATACCGCCAGCTCGAATACAGCCCGCGTAGCTCCGCTTCCAGCGCGCCCCTGCGCAGGCGCCCCCCGACGCGGGCCAGATGCGGCGGAAGGTAGATGAGGAACTTCCGATACGTTTGATCGGCTGGACCGCTGCGATCCAGCTTGCGCGCCTCCAGGCCCGTATAGGCGGCCCAAAATAGCAAGGAGGTCGAAGGATGCCAGTGGGCCGATACCTCAAGGCCGCCGATCCTTACGTGTCCCTGGTTCTGCGCCCGCCAGCGGCCATCTGGGTCCGGAAGCCAGGTGATGCGCTGCCGGATGTCGTAGCCCGAAAGCGTAAGCTCGGCCTGCAGGGTCTGCCCCTCATAGCGGACCCCCCAATCCAAGCCCCAGCTGCGCTCCGGCTTAAGCTCCGGATTGCCCCCGCCGATCCAGTACAGGTCGTTGAACGTGGGCACGCGATAGCTGTGGCCCAACTGGGCCTTTAGAGCCCAACCGGGAGCTAAGGCTACGTTTAAACCCAGACGGGGGCTTACGACGTCCTGCGCGTCGCTGTAGAGATCGGCTCGCAGGGCGGGATACACCAGCCATCCGGGGCGCGGGCGGATCGCGCCGGAAACGTACAGGGAACCCGCGCGTCGGTCGCCGGACGTCTGCAGGTTGGCGCTCCGCACCCCTTGCTGCCGGTACAAAAGCCCCCAAGCAAAATGAGCCCCCGCTCCCAGCAGGCGGGCTCCCTCATACCAGGCCGTCCATCCCGTGTTGCGATGCCGGGAGGTGATGCCGACATCCGGATCCGTGTACCGGAGCACATCCTCCTGATGCGCCAGAAGCAGCCGATGCTGCAGGCCAGGGTGTTCGTAAAGCAGCTCCCCCCAGCCGTAGGCGAGGTGGTCCCTCTGACGAGCGCGCCCCGTTCCGGCCACAATAGGACCCGGAACGCCCCGATCGCTTCCGGCGGACCAATGGGCTAGCTGCAGCCGCCAGCGGCCCCGGCCGTATCCGGCGCGCATCCACAGACCGGCGCGCTCGTAATCGGCGTTTTGCCGACGGCGCCAGACAGGGGGATAGACGGTGTTATCTTGATAGGGAAAGCGATTCGGATTCTGCACCCCATAGCCGGCCAACTCCCCCCAAAGGCCCCTGTAGCGACCGCCCAGGCGCAGCGCCCCCTCGCGAAGCCCATAACTATTGAGGCGGCTCTGCAGATGCACTTCACCGGAGCCCTCTGGCGGCATAGGCGGCTGCAGGCGCAAGACGCCTCCCAGAGCAGCAGAACCGTATACGGCCGAGCCGGGACCGGCGGCTAGCTCGACGGCCTGCCACAGAAAAGCCGGGAGCAGCTCCAAATCCACGGTCGCATTCTGGCCGTTTCCGAGCGGCAGCCCGTCTAACAAGACGAGCGTATGCGCCCCGTCGGTGCCGCGCCAACCCAACGTAGCCAAGGCGCCCGGCCCATAGGTGCGCACATGAAGCGTCGTATAGGCCCGCAGAAGCTCCCCGACAGAGCCCGTAGGAGCCCAGAGTGAATCCCGCCGCAGCCGCTCCAGCCGACCTGGCGCCGTCTGGGGCTCTACGGGCGTGCGGGTGGCGAGGACCGTGAGCTCCGGAAGCCGAAACCGCAGCGTATCCCGCTCCCAAGCAGATGAGTCCCTAGAAGGCTCCTGAAGAGCAAGCGGGATCAACACGAAAAGCAGCATAAAAAAACCCCGAACCTTAGAACGCCACGTTCCGAGGTCCGGGGTCGACGAAAGGCCTATACGAGGTATGTACTACCCCTACGTGAAAGGCATCCGCGTCGCCACCGGACCTCAACCCCCGAAGGTCGGCAGCTAACGCGCGGCCGGCAGGTCTCCTGGCTCGCCACAGCGCCTGCTAGCGGAAAGCCTTCCCAGTTCGACAGCCCCGAGGACCCATCCAACCAGTGACTTTCCGGCGCGTCGATCTCGGGCCTTGGATCCCGAGCGTGGCTCACAGTTGCGGGGACAGCTCCGGATTTTCACCGGATTCCCTTTTCATCCGCCCCAAGGCGGAACCGGCCGCGCAAGGCCGTACAAAGAACGCAGACCTAAGATACAACGTCGGGAAGTCGGCATGCAAAGGGCAGGTTTTAGCCTTCGGGCTCCCTTTTGTCAAGCGGGCATCGGCTTCTATCTTTGTAGGACCCGTCCCTCAGGGGGCGTCGGTCACCTCCCCAACCTAAACCCCATATGGATCTCTACCGATGGCGGCCAAGTACGTATTTGTGACCGGAGGCGTGAGCTCCTCGCTTGGCAAGGGCATTATCTGCGCCTCCTTAGGCAAACTGCTCGCCTCTCGGGGCCTTCGCGTCACCATCCAGAAGTTCGACCCTTACATCAACGTCGATCCTGGCACGATGAACCCCTACGAGCACGGGGAGGTTTACGTGACCGACGACGGGGCGGAGACCGACCTGGACTTGGGGCATTACGAACGCTTTCTGGGCGTTCCCACCTCGCAAGCCAACAATGTCACGACAGGTCGGATTTACTACTCCGTGATCATGAAGGAGCGAGCTGGCGAGTATTTGGGCAAAACCGTTCAGGTCGTACCCCATATCACAGACGAAATCAAATCCTGGACGCGCCGGCTGGGCGATACGGGACAATACGACGTGGTGATCACGGAGATCGGAGGTACGGTTGGCGACATCGAAAGCCAACCTTTTCTGGAGGCCATCCGACAGCTGCGCCTGGAGCTCGGACCGCAGCAGACGGTCTTCATCCACCTTACGCTCATCCCCTACCTGCGCGCGGCCGGAGAGCTCAAGACCAAGCCCACGCAGCATTCGGTGAAGATGCTGCTGGAAAACGGCATCCAGCCAGACATCCTGGTCTGCCGCACCGAGGTGCCTTTGGATAGCGCCATCCGACGCAAAATCGCGCTTTTCTGCAACGTAGAGGAGCGGGCCGTCATCGCGGCCCTGGATGCGCCCTCGATCTACGAAGTGCCCCTCATGATGCAGGCTGAGGGCCTAGATCAGATCGTGCTCGAGAAGCTTGGGGTGCCGATCCGAGAATCGAACCTAACGCAATGGGTCGCCTTTCTGGAGCGCCTGCAGCATCCGCAAGGGCGCATTCCGATTGCGCTCGTGGGCAAATACGTCGAGCACCGGGATGCTTATAAGAGCATCACGGAGGCTTTCGTACACGCCGGTGTAGTGCACGGGGTAGAGGTGCACATTCGTTGGGTGCAATCGGAGTACCTGAACGCGGATAACGCAGAAGAGCTCTTAGAAGGCGTGGCCGGTATGCTGATCGCCCCTGGCTTCGGGCAACGGGGTATCGAGGGCAAAATCACCGCCATCCAGCTGGCCAGGGAAAGGCGCATCCCCCTTTTCGGGATCTGCCTGGGCATGCAATGCGCCGTAATCGAGTTCGCCCGAAACGTCTGCGGCCTAAAGGGGGCCAACAGCACGGAGTTCGACCGGCATACCCCACATCCGGTCATCGACCTGCTGCCTGAGCAGCGGCGGGTGCGTCAAAAAGGGGGCACGATGCGGCTTGGGGCTTACTTGTGCGAACTCAAAGCCGGCACGCTGGCCCATCGGGCTTACGACGGGCAAGATCGCATCTACGAACGCCATCGACATCGATATGAATTCAACAACGCTTACCGGGAACTCCTCGAGGCTCATGGGCTTGTCTTTAGCGGAATCCATCCGGGCCGAGACCTGGTCGAGATCATAGAGTTGCCCGATCATCCCTGGTTTTTAGGCTGTCAATTTCACCCTGAGCTCAAGAGCACTGTCGAAAGGCCTCATCCGCTTTTCGTCTCTTTCGTGGAAGCGGCGCTGCGTTACGCGCAGGCTAATGGGCTTCTGGAACCGACTCAAGAGGCCGTGGGGCGGCCGTGAGTGCGTCTTTTTGGGCCTCGGCCTATCAGGCCTACGCGGGGCGCACGCGGGTGCGCGTCAACGCCCTGATCCTGCAGGAGGAAATGGTGCTGCTCGTAGAGCACCGCAGCTTCCGGGATCCCGGCTCCACGTACTGGATTCCGCCCGGCGGAGGGGTGCAGTTCGG
Source organism: Bacteroidota bacterium (assembly GCA_025059945.1). Classification (NCBI taxonomy): domain Bacteria; kingdom Pseudomonadati; phylum Bacteroidota; species Bacteroidota bacterium. The sequence continues at coordinate 78,269 of JANXDC010000011.1, read as the reverse complement.
CGAGACCCTGCCGGAGGCCCTTCAGCGCGAGGTGCGCGAGGAGACGGGCCTTGAGGTGGCGATGGGGCCTTTGGTGTACGTATCGGATTTCGTGCGCGAGGCGCTGCACGCCGTGGAGCTGTATTTTTTGGCCAAAGTCACCGGGGGTGTTCTGCGCACGGGAACGGATCCGGAGCTGGGCTCAGAGCAGATGATCCGTCAAGTGGCCTGGGTGCCGCTGCGGGAGCTCAGTACCCGCACGGTGTATCCGGTTTTTCTGGCCGAGGTCCTGCCCCAAGACGCCCTAGAAGGGTTTCGCCGCGGGGCGCGCTATATCGGTCCGATTCGATAAAATGCGGATTCTTTTCATCTCCCATATCCATCCTCCGGCAGGCGATCTTATGCGGAGCACAGGAGGCATGCAGCGGGTGAGCTGGGAGCTGCTTGAGGCGCTGCGCAGGGAGCCGGATGTGGCGACCTTCCCGGTGCTCTTACAGGTGCCCTGGCGATTCATCGGACCCGCCACAGCGGCCTTTCTGCTCTGGCTCCGCGGGAACTTGCCCCGCCTTCTAAGGCGCCTGCAGCCGGATCTGGTGCTTTTCACCTCCATGGTCACGGCCGTGCTCGTGCCCCTGTTGCGAGATCGCATCGCGGTGCCTTGTGTGGCGATCGCACACGGCCTAGACGTGATCGCGCCTTTCGGGCCCTATCAGCGCTGGCTCAGGCGGGTGCTGAAGGAACTGGATGCCGTCTGCACCCCCAGCCGGGCCACGCTTGCGGCATGCCAAGCCCGGGGGCTCACCCCGGAAAAAGGCTTCGTGGTGCCCAACGGAATCGATCCGGCGCGCCTCCGTACGGTCCCGGATCGGACCCAAGCCCGGGCCCTGTTGCGCGCGCATGGCTGGGAGGCACTCGACCCGGAAGCCCCGCTTCTGGTGAGCGTGGGCCGGTGGGTGCGGCGAAAGGGCTTCGGCTGGTTTTTGCGCGAAGTCATGCCCGCGCTGCCCGTTGAAACGCAATACGCCCTTATCGGCGACGGACCGGAGCGGGGAACGATTCGAGAAGCCATTCGGATGCTTGAACGTCCGGAGCGCATCTGGACCCCCGGAAGAGTGCCCGAGGAGCTTTTGCACACCGTGTATGCGGCCGCCGATCTGTTCGTAATGCCCAACGTGCCCGTGCCTGGGGACATAGAGGGATTTGGCGTGGTGATCCTGGAGGCTGCCTTGTGCGGCACACCGGTGCTGGCGGCGCATCTAGAGGGCATCCAAGATGCCGTGCGCCAGCCCGAAATGGGGTGGCTTTTGCCCGCCCAAGACGCCCCGCGCTGGCGCGCGCACCTGCAAACCATCCTAAGCACACGAACGGCCCTACACGAACTGGGCCGGCAAGCTAGGCTGGCGGTGCAGGAGCATTACAGCTGGCGCAGCCTCCTCCGCCAACACCTCAGCATCTGGAATCGGCTACTGGAGAAAAGCGCGGCTACGGGTGCGAAAGAAAACGCTCCAGCACGCTAAGCAGCTCATGACGGTATATGGGCTTGTTCATGTAATAAGAGCAGCCAGCGGCAAGCACCTGCTGTTCATCGAAAAGCGCGGCATAGGCCGTCTGGGCGATAATGGGCACATGCGCCATGCCAGGCAGAGCCCGGATGGCGCGCGCCGCATCCAGCCCGCTCCAATCCCCGGGCAGATTGATGTCCATAAGGATCGCATCCACCGGCCGCTCTTGGACGATCCGAAAGGCCTCCTCGCCCGTTGCGGCTTCGACCACCTCGTAACGGCCGCGCAAATACAAAACGAGCAGCCGCCGTACGTCGGGGTTATCCTCCACGACGAGCACGACCGGCAGACGTGCCGGCTCCCGCCAGGATGCTCGCCGCGAGCGGACTCCTTCTCCCCCCTCATCTGCGATCTCGGAAAGGTCAAAAAAAACACAGGAGAACGTGCAAAGAAATGATTCTCCCTGCTGCACACCTAGGTCTCCTTCCCTGGGTAAGTCGCCTGTACGTGAGGCCCTGCGCTCCAGGGCCCCCTGATGAGCCTCGCGAAAGTAAACATAGGTAGGCCAAAAAGCAATCGAAAAAAGCGATCTTTCATTAGAAAAGCTTATACGATGAAGACGCGCCTTCTGCTGTTGCTGCCCCTGGCCATGATAGCCTTTGCCGCAAGCCCTATTCTGGTGCGGCTGGCCATGGCGGAGGCGCCGCAGGCTCCACCGCTTGCGATCGCCTTCTGGCGGGCGCTTTGGGCGATCGCTCTGCTCGCGCTTCCCGTGGGGATATGGCGGAGAGAGGAACTGAAGCGGATTCGAGCCCGGGATGGGCTTTGGATCGCCCTGGCCGGCGCGTTTTTGGCGTTGCACTTTGCCCTATGGGTCTATGCCCTGCGGTATACTTCCGTGGCCAGCGCCTCGGTGCTCGTCTCGATTCATCCGATCTTTATTGCCATTTTGGGCTATTGGTGGCTCCGGGAGCGGCTGAGCTTTGCCGGCGGGCTTGGCGTTGCGCTGGCCACCCTGGGCGGAGCCCTTATCGGCTGGGGAGATGCGCGACAGGCTTCCGCATCCTTCCCCCAAGCCCCTCTGGGCAATGCTTTGGCGGTGAGCTCAGCGCTTTGCTTTGCGGGTTATTTGCTCGTGGGGCGCCTTATGCGCCAGCGCATATCTTGGCTTCTCTACGTGGGACTTCTATACGGCGTGGTGGCCCTTCTGCTGGGTGTGCTCCTGCTCGCAATGGGGCTTGCTGCAACAGGCTATACGCGAACCTTCTATGGCCTGTGCGCCTTTATGGCGCTCGGTCCGCAGCTCATCGGACACGGAACGCTCAACTACCTCGTGCGCTTTCTTACGCCCGCTCTAGTGGCGCTTGTGGTATTCTCCGAGCCCCTCTTGGCTTCGCTTATGGCCTACGCGCTTTGGGGTGAGGTTCCAGGTCTTGTGAGCGGCCTGGGTATGGTGCTCACGTTAGGCGGGCTGCTGCTAGCTTGGTGGCCGCGTCCTAGCGCAGCAGCGAGGCCAAGAGCAGAATAAGGCCCTTTGTGGCGGTAAAGGCGCTGGGGATGTGGGCCGCCTCCTGCAGGGTGTGCTGATCGCGACCGAAGCAGCGCCCATAGGCGATGGCCGGGATGCCTCGGACAACGGCCATGTTGGCGTCCGTAGAACCCGTCGCTACAGGTCGCACAGGACGCCCCAGTTGCCTGCCCACTTCGAGGTAATTCAGCACGTGCACAGCCGTCTGCACTAGCGGGTGTTCGCGCCGGTCGGCTAGCTCCGCCTCCGTGCCGCCAGCTGGGGCGTCGTTGAGCACCTCAAGCTCAAAGCGCACCCGCTCTTGCTCAGCCGCCCGGCGGGCGCGCGCCAAGATGGAGTCGGCGTACTCCTGCAACAAGCGCGCACTCGGAGAGCGCAGGTCCACGGTGAAGTAGGAGTGCTGGGAGACGGCGTTGGGCACCGTGCCCCCGCCGATCAGGCCGACGTTGTAGATCACAAACGCGCCCGAGGGATGCGGCAAGGGCAGCCGGTAAATGTCCTGAATCGCCCGCGCCACGGCTCGGTTGGGGTTGGGCTGACCCAGGCTCTGCATGGTGTGCGCCCCATAGGCGCGATAGTGAAACCGAAACCACTTGATGCCAAGCGCTCCATAGGGCACATCCCCCAGGTTGCCGTCCACGGCGATGACCATGTCGGCCCGTCGAGGGTTTTGGTTGAGCCAATACTCCATGCCCTTTAGCCCCACCTCCTCCTGCACCGTGGCGATCAAGATCACATCCCCGCTTAAAGGGACCCGGCTGGCCCGAAGCGCCCGAGCCGTCTGGAGCATCACCACAAGCCCGGCCGTATCGTCCAGCACCCCCGGCGCATAGAGGGTGTCCCCCTCTCGGCGCACCCGGATCTCCTCCAGCGGATGCACCGTGTCCATGTGCGCGGCCACGGCAATAGCCGGATGGCGGGATCGGCCGCGCAAAATACCCACGACGTTGCCCTTGGCGTCGATGTGCACGGAGTCCAGCCCCATGCGCTCCATCTCCGCTCGAATATAGGCCGCTCGGCGCGCCTCGCGCCCAGAGGGCGCCGGGATCTCCGTAAGCCGGATCCACTCCTGCACGTGCGCCTCCCGATGCGCCTCAACCCACTGAAGCGCCGCTTGAATGGCGCGCTCTTGCAGCATGCGGGGATCGAACCGAGAACCGCTCGGGCGATCGGGCTGTGCCCCCAGAGTCGGCACCCAAAAGAACAGCAATAGGCCTGAGGCTACCCAACGCATCTTCACCTCCTTGCTTACGCCGCGCAATCTCGCGCTACCCGACAGGGAGGCGCAAGAACTGCGGGCACTTGTAACAAAATCGTTTCGGCCTCTTGACATTCCCCCGCGCATTCCGTACACTTGCACCCGCCTATGGCGAAGCACACCGCCCACATCGCCCGCGTCCGACGATCCCGACGAGGGGGAGCCCCCCGACGGGTGAACGGGCGTTGCGTGGCACGGAAAGCTGTATAAAATCATCCTAGCTCGTATACGCAGACGCCGGTTCACTCGAACCGGCGTTTTTGTTTTCAGCACTAAACCGGAGGCACGGCCACAAGATGGCAATTGTGTTGGCCTTTAGCGGAGGGCTGGATACGTCCTTCTGCGTGCTCTACCTCAGAGAGCACTACGGAGATCCCGTCTACACGGTAACCGTCAACACAGGGGGTATCGACGAAGCCGAGGCCGAACGGCTAGCCGGGTGGGCGAAGGCCTTGGGTTCAGCCGGGCATTGGACCGTAGACGGCCGCCGTGAGCTGTTTGTCGCGCACCTAAGCTACCTCATCAAGGGCAATGTGCTGCGAGGCGGGGTCTATCCGCTCTGCGTGGGCCCGGAACGGGTGGTGCAGGCCCGCAAGGTCGTGGAGATGGCCCGCCAGCTGGGGGCGTGGGCCGTCGCGCACGGCTCTACGGGGGCGGGCAACGACCAGATCCGCTTTGATGTGGCCCTGCGGGTGCTGGCCGACGATCTAGCCATCCTGACCCCGATTCGGGATCTGGGCTGGACGCGCGAGCAGACGGCCGCTTATTTGCGGGCGCGCGGTTTTCCCATCTCGGAGGCCAAGGCCAGCTACTCGATTAACCGCGGCCTGTGGGGCACGACGATCGGCGGTCGGGAGACGCTCACCCCCTCTGAGCCTCTGCCCCCGGAGGCCTGGGTGGAGACGCAGGACCCTGCGCTCGCCTCCCAGGAGGGGGTGGAGCTGCGCATCGATTTCGAAAAGGGCTTGCCCACCGCTCTAGACGGGGAGCCCATGGACCCCGTCGCGCTTATTGAGGCCCTGAACCGCATCGGGGCCGCCCACGGGGTAGGGCGCGGCACGCACGTCGGGGATACAATCTTGGGCATCAAGGGCCGGATAGGCTTTGAGGCCCCCGCCGCGCTTGTGCTCATTACCGCGCACCGGGAGCTGGAGAAGCTCGTGCTCACCAAGTGGCAGCGTTTCCAGAAGGATCATCTGGCCGACTTCTACGGCATGCTGCTGCACGAGGGCCAGTACTTTGACCCCGTGATGCGGGATATCGAGGCGTTTTTGGACTCTTCCCAACAGTTCGTAACGGGCACCGTGCGCCTCCGGCTTCAGCAGGGCCGAATCGAGGTGCTGGGGGCCGAGAGCCCGTATGCGCTCTTCGCCCCGGATCTGGCCACCTACGGGGAGGTCAACAAGCTCTGGAGCGGCCGCGACGCCGAAGGCTTCGCCCGCATCTGGGGCGTGCCCGCCTTGCTTGCGCACCGCGTGCGGTCTGCGTTCGCCACCCAGCCTCAGAAGGAGTAGCCATGCGCCTGCGCGTCGATCTGATCGCCTCCAGCACGGCCCCCTGCAACCTGGGCCCCGAGTTGGAAATCAGCCCCTACATCGTAGCCGAAGAGGGCTACTGTGTGGCCGTGCGGGTGCTTGAAGAAAAAGATCGCTACAACCAAGTGGAGACCTGCGACGGGAGCTTTCAGGTCCTGCGCCGCGGGCAGATCCTGGTCGGGGCCCTGGGCGAACGACAGGCCTTGAAGGGTTATAGCGGCCGCATCCCGCGCCGGATTCAAGTCGGCGACGTGCTGCACGTGCTCAACATGGGCGGGATTCTGGGGCAGTGCACCTCAGACCATCCCGAGCTGGGTCCGGCGCTGCGGGTCGAGGTGCTGGGGGCCGTGGTCTACGAGCTAAACGGGATCAAACGGCACGCCCGCATCCAAGATCACGCCCTGGAACCTGTCTATAGCCTGCCCCAGGCGGCCCCTCTGATCATGGTCAGCGGCACAGCCATGAATACGGGCAAAACGTATGCGGCGGCGCAGATCGTACGGGGCCTGCGCGCGCACGGGCTGCGCGTAGCGGCGGCAAAACTGACAGGCGCGGCCCTATTGCGTGACGTGCGGGCCATGCGCGAGGCCGGCGCCGTAGCGTGTCTGACGTTCGTCGACGCCGGCGTGGTCTCCTCCGTGAACAAAAACATGGTGCCCATCGCCAAAGGCCTTATTGCGGCCTTGAACGCTTATCGCCCCGATGTACTGGTGCTGGAGCTTGGCGATGGGTTTATCGGCTACTATGGGGTCGATGAGCTGCTGATGGACAAAGAGCTCGAGGCCCTTACGGCCGCCCACGTGGTGGCGGCCGCGGACCTGGCCGGCGCATGGGCCGCCGATTATCTCTTCAGGACCCGTTACCGGAGCCCGATTACGGTCATGGTCGGACCTGTAACGGACAACGCCGTGGGCAAACAGTACATCCAAAACGCCCTGGGCATCCCGGCCCTCAACGCGCAACGCGAACCCGAGGCGCTAGCCGAACGCGTGCTGGAGGCGCTCGCTGTGCGCGAGCGATGGGGCGCAAACGGACGCGCTCACGTAGGGGTGGTGGGATGAAGCGCGTCGCCCTGCTGCACGGATCTGGCTACGCGGGCCGGGAGCTCATCCGGCTTTTGCTCGGCCATCCCCGCGTTCAACTGGTCGCGGTCACCAGCCGGCATCACGCCGGATCTCCCCTTTGGGCCGCGCATCCGGAACTGCGGGGGCTTTCGGAGCTGCGCTTCGTCGAGCGGCTGGACTTGAACGGCTCTCCGGATGCGGTCTTTGTGGCGGCCGAGCACGGAAAGGGAGCGGAAACGGTCCGCGAGCTCCTGCAACGGGGCTACGGCGGCGCGATCATAGATCTGAGCGCCGACTTCCGCCTGCCCCGGGCTGAGCTTTATCCCCACTGGTTCGGGTTCACCCATCCGGCCCCGGAACTTGTGGGGCGTTTTCAATATGGGCTTCCCGAGCTCGGTCCGTATCCGGAGGATGTCCGCTGGATCGCCAATCCGGGCTGTTTCGCCACGGGGATCCTGCTCGCGCTCTGGCCCTTGGACCGAGCCGGAGTTCGGGGACATGCCCACGTAACGGCGCTCACGGGAGCCTCCGGATCCGGTGTGCGACCCTCGGAGACGACGCACTTCCCCACGCGCCAGGGCAACGTGCGGGCCTACAAGGTCTTGGCTCATCAGCACCTGCCGGAAATCGAGGCCCGGCTGCAAGGCGACTGGCAGCTGGCCTTCGTGCCCGCCTCCGGGCCGTGGACGCGCGGCATCTGGGGGGTGATCCACCTACTGCCGCAAAGGCCTCTTTCAGCCTCTTTCGTGGAGGCCTGTTTTCAGGAGGCCTACCTCGAGGGCGGCTGCGTGCGGCTCTGGCCCGGCTTGCTTCCTGAGCTGCGCTGGAGCGTGGGCACGCCTTATGCCGACATCGGTTGGGTTCTGCGCGATGGGCGGCTCGTCATCGGCTTTGCCCTGGATAACCTGCTCAAAGGCGCGGCCAGCCAGGCGGTGCAGAACCTCAACCGGCTCTTCACTTGGCCCGAGACCCTGGGCCTGATTCCCGGTTCCGTTGCGGAGGACGTAACCCATGAGCTTTGAGCACACTCGCCTTCTGGAGGAGACCTACGAACTGCCCACCTACCAGAAATGGCCCTTGGCGCTGGTGCGGGGCGAAGGCGCCTACGTGTGGGACGTGGAGGGCCGGCGTTATCTGGATCTTTACGGAGGCCACTGCGTCACCTTGCTGGGGCATAATCCGCCGCCCGTGGTGGAGGCTATCTGCCGACAGACGCAGCATCTTGTGTTTTACTCCAACGTGGTCTACAGCCCTGTGCGCGCCGAGGCCGCCCGCGAACTGGCCGAACTGGCTCCGGAGGGGCTCAAGAAAGTTTTCTTCTGCAACTCCGGCACAGAGGCCGTGGAGACGGCCCTTAAGCTGGCGCGGGCCTACACGGGCCGCAGCGGCGTGGTGGCCATGCGAGGGGATTTTCACGGCCGCACGCTGGGCAGCCTGGCCGTGACCTGGGGGCAGGCCTATCGAAGGCCCTACAGGGCCGTGTTGCCCGAGACGTACTTTGTGCCCTTCGGCGAACTGGTCCCTCTTAAAGAACTTCTGCGGCGGCGCCGCGACATAGCGGCCGTTATCCTGGAGCCCATCCAAAGCATGGCGGGGGTCTACGAGGCCCCCTCGGGGTACTATCGGGAGCTGCGCAGGCTATGCGATGCGCACGAAGTGCTGCTCATCTTCGATGAAGTGCAGACCGGCGTGGGCCGAACCGGCACGTTCTCCGTCTCGGAGGCCTACGGCATGCGGCCCGATCTGATCGCGCTCGCCAAAAGCCTGGGCTCGGGCGTGCCCGTGGGAGCCGTGCTCGTCTCCGAGCGCATAGCCGAGACCGTGCGACCTGGCGATCAGGGCACGACCTTCGGGGGCGGGATGCTCGCCATGGCCGCGGTTGCGGCTACGCTCCGGATGCTGCGACAGGGCAACTGGATGGCCCGCGCCCCCGAGATCTTCACCCGCATCCGCGATGGGCTTGCTGGGCGCGTGCGCGCCGTGCGCGGCCGAGGCTGCTTGATCGGCGTCGAGCTTCCGGGCCCCGCCGGGCCCGTGATCGCTGCCCTGCGGCAGGAGGGGGTGCTCGTGGGCGGCTCGGAACATCCCAACACCATCCGCCTGCTTCCCCCGCTTGTGCTTTCGGAAGCGGACATCGAGCTGTTCCTGGAGGCTTTCGAGCGGGCCTTAGCCCGGATCGCCCGAACGGAGCCAGCCTATGCCTCCTGAGAGCTTGCGCCACCTTATCGATTGGCACCTGCTCGATGAGGCCCTCTGGTGGGACCGCCTGGAGGCGGCGCGCCGCTTCGCGCGCGAGCGGCGCTGGACGGACCGAGCCCGAGGCCGCGCGATCGCTCTGCTTTTCTTCAACCCTTCCCTGCGCACGCGCACCTCTATGGAGTTAGCGGCCGCGCAACTGGGCGCGCACGTCTCGGTGCTCGTGCCCGGTCAAGGAACCTGGGGCTTTGAGTGGCGCGATGGGGTCGTGATGGAGGGCCCGGAGGCGGAGCACATCCAGGAGGCCATCGGGGTTCTATCGCGCTACTACGACGCCATAGGCGTGCGCGCCTTCGCCTCCTTGCGGGATTACGAACAGGACCGCTCTGAGGCCTTCTTGCGCCGGATCGTGCGCGCCGCGAGCGTGCCCATCATCAACCTCGAGTCCGCCTTCTGGCACCCGTGTCAGGCCCTGGGGGATGCGGCCACCTTGATGGACCTGTTTCGAGAACGCCTTGCGGGCCGTTCTTTTCTGCTCACCTGGGCCTACCATCCCAAGGCGCTTCCCATGGCGGTGCCCAACTCGGCCCTGCTTATGGCCACTCGCCTGAGCATGCGCGTCACCATAGCCCGCCCCGCCGGCTACGAGCTGGACCCCGAGGTGATGGCCCTAGCGCGCCAATACGCGGCCCAACATGGGCTAGAGGTGCGCGAAACCGACGCGTTGGATGAGGCTTTTGAGGGCGCCGAGGTGGTCTACGCCAAGGCGTGGGGCGGCAGGCTCGCCTACACCGACCCAGAGGCCGAGTCCCAGCTTCGGCTTTCGCTGCGGGACTGGCGCGTAACAGAGGCCCGCATGCGCCGGACTCGAGAGGCCGTTTTCATGCACTGCTTGCCCGTGCGGCGCAATGTCGTGGTAGACGACGCCGTGCTCGATGGGCCCTGGGCGCGCCATCTGGTGCAGGCCGAATACCGCCTGCATGCGCAGAAGGCTATCTTGGAGTGGGTATGGAACCTGTCGTGATCAAAGTCGGCGGCGAGGTGCTGGAGGCCGAAGAGCGGCTTCAGGCCCTGTGGAAGGGCGTTGGCTTCTGGTGGGCTCGCGCCCCGGTCGTGCTCGTGCACGGAGGCGGCAAACAAGCCACGGACCTGGCGCACGCCATCGGCCACGGGCCGCGCTTCGTCGAGGGCCGCCGCCTGACCACCGACCTGGACCTGCGCATTCTGTTGTGGACCGTATGCGGTGAGCTCAATCGACGGCTTGTGGCCCAGGCTCAGTCCGTCGGGCTGCCCGCCGTCGGGCTTTCCGGAGCCGATGGCGGCCTGTTGCAGGTCAGGCGCCGACCGCCCCAACAGACGGCAAGCGGCTTAGTGGACTTCGGCTACGTGGGCGACGTATGGGGCGTTCGTCCGGGGCTTCTGTACACCCTGCTTCGGGCCGGCTATCTGCCCGTGGTTGCGCCGCTCGGAATAGACGCCGAAGGCCAGCTATACAACGTCAACGCCGACACCGTGGCCGTGGAGGTGGCTCTTGCGCTGAGGTCCCAAGCCTTGCTCTGGCTTGCGGCCTCTGAGGGCGTATGGGACGAAGTAGGACGTCCGATCCAGAGGCTCTCGACCCACAGAGCCCAAGAGGGGCTTAAGGCGGGCTGGATCCGCGACGGCATGCGCCCCAAGATCGAAGCCGCCCTGCGGGCGGCAACAGAGGGCCTGCGGGTCTGGATCGGACCCGTGGAGGCCCTAGCCTCCCTGGAAAAGGGCACCCGGCTTGAAAGCCCCGACTCAAAGGGGCCACAAGGCCCAGAGGGCGTCGCAGCCCCGCCGTTTAGGCGATCAGAGGCGCGATAACAAGAGAGATAACGGAGATAAGCTTGATCAGGATGTTCAGCGAGGGCCCGGAGGTGTCCTTGAGCGGATCCCCCACGGTGTCCCCCACAACCGTGGCCTTGTGCGTCTCCGTGCCCTTTTTGTAGAGGACCCCCTCTAGTTCGATGCCTTCCTCGACGCGTTTTTTGGCGTTGTCCCAGGCCCCGCCGGCGTTGGCCTGAAAGATGGCCAGCAGCACCCCGCTTACCACCACGCCCGCCAGCAGGCCAGCGAGCATGTTCTTGTCGATGAACCCGATCGCAGTGGGCACCAGGATAGCCATGAGGCCGGGCGGAATCATCTCTTTGATGGCCGCGCGCGTGGAGATGTCCACGCACCGGGCGTATTCGGGGCGCGCCTTGCCCTCGCGCAGGCCCGGGATCTCCCGAAACTGCCGGCCCACCTCGAGGATCATCTGTTTGGCTGCGCGGCCCACGGCTCCTATCGCAAAGGAGCTAAACAGAAACGGCAGGACGGCGCCGATAAAAAGCCCGGCCATCACATGGGCCTCGGTAAGGTTGATCACAGGGATCTGCGCCTGCTGTTGGAAGGCAGCAAACAGGGCCAAGGCCGTGAGCGCAGCCGATCCGATGGCGAAACCCTTTCCAATAGCGGCCGTCGTGTTGCCCACCGCGTCGAGCTTATCTGTGCGGCCGCGCACCTCCGGGGGTTGGTGGCTCATCTCCGCAATCCCCCCCGCGTTGTCCGCTATAGGTCCGTATGCGTCTGTGGCGAGCTGAATGCCCGTAACGGAAAGCATTCCCAGGGCGGCTAAGGCGATGCCGTATAACCCCGCCAGCGTGTAGGCGCCCAAGATCCCGAAGCCGATCAGCACCAGGGGAATGGCTGTCGACTCCATCCCCACGCCCAGACCGGCGATGATGTTGGTGGCTGGACCCGTAACGCTCTGGCGCACGATCGAAAGCACAGGCCGTCGGTATGGTGAGCAGTAGTACTCCGTCGAAAGACCGATCAGGACGCCCACGGCGAGCCCGATCAGCGTGGCCCCGAAGACTCCGTTGGCCGTGTACAGGCGGTCTTCAAAGTACCATTCAGCGGGCAGCAGGGCCCAGACGATCGCGTAGGTGGTCGGCACCATAAGGACGGCGGCCCCGAAAATGCCCCAGTTGAGGCCCTTTTGGGGGTTATCGCCCTCGCGGACGCGAACAAAGGCCGTGCCCAGGAGTGAAATCACGATTCCGGCCCCGGCTAGCACCAAGGGCAGCAGCACAGCGTTAAGCTGGCTAGCCCCGCTGAATTCGGGCAGCCCCACAAAAAGTGCCCCCAACACCATAGCGCTTACGATCGACCCCACGTAGGATTCGAACAGGTCCGCCCCCATGCCCGCCACGTCTCCGACGTTGTCGCCCACGTTGTCCGCGATCACGGCCGGATTTCGGGGGTCATCCTCGGGAATGCCCTCGTAAACCTTTCCGGCTAGGTCCGCGCCCACATCAGCGGCCTTCGTGTAGATGCCCCCGCCAACGCGGGCGAAGAGCGCAATCGAGGAGGCGCCGAGCGAAAAGCCCGAAATCACGTTGATGACCCGCTCGATCGACCAATCCAGGCGGGTGTAGAACAAAAAAAGCAGGCCCAGGCCCAGCACACCCAGACCCACTACGCTCATGCCCATAACGGATCCGCCGGAGAAGGCCATGCGCAGGGCCTGATTTAAACTGGTACGCGCAGCCTGTGTGGTGCGCACGTTCGCCAGCGTGGCCACGCGCATACCTAGGAACCCCGCCAAGCCCGAACAGAAGGCCCCCGTTACGAAGGAGAGCGCGATAAGTGGAGAGGTGCCGGGGTTGTCTCGGTTGGCCAACACCAGAAGCACAGCTAGAACGAGCACAAACCAGAAAAGCACCCGATATTCGCGCCTCAAGAAAGCGCGTGCACCCTCTGCGATGGCCCCGGCAATAGCCTGCATCTCCGGCGTGCCTGCATCTTGTCGGGCTACCCACGCGGAGCGCCATAAGGCATAACCCAGGGCGATAAGCCCCGTCAGCGGGATCAGGTAATGGATCCACTCCATGGAACGCAGACTCCCTTCTGTGCGCGATCTTCGCTCAGCGCGCCACCGATCCGTTGTATCGGTTCATGGCCGCCTGCAGCCCCTCGGTGGCCCAACACCGTACGGCGTCGGCCGCCACCTGAATCATGCGTTCAGCCAGCGGAACCTCGGCTGGGTCAAATGGAGAGAGCACGAAAGCCGCTTGCTGGCCTTCGAGGGGAGGCGCCCCGATACCCAACCGCAGCCGCGGAAAGGCCTCTGTGCGAAGGTGTGCGATGATGTCGGCCAGGCCGTTGTGGCCGCCGGCGGAGCCCTTGGGGCGCATCCGCAGCGTGCCCAAAGGCAAGTGCAGATCGTCCACAACGACCAGCAGCCGCTCTAGCGGCTCCGAATAGCGACCGAGAGCCTGGACGACGGCCCGGCCGCTTCGGTTCATGTACGTGGTGGGCTTGATGAGCCAGACAGGCTGATCACCAAGCCTGACCTTTGCTTCCCAATAATCCCCGGCTCCAGCCCGAAAGCGTGCCCCTTCTTGGCGGGCGAGCTCATCGAGGACCCGAAAGCCCACGTTATGTCGCGTCGCCGCATAGGCAGATCCGGGATTGCCCAATCCGACCACCAACGCCATGCGTTAAGCGAGGGATTGCTCGGATTGGGATTCGGTCTCTTCAGATGCCTTGCCCTGTACGGTGACCACGACGGCCTCGGGGTCAGCCTCAACCTCGATGTAGGCGGGCAGATCTAGCTCCCGCACGTGCAGCGCCTGGCCGATCCGAAGCCCGGAGACGTCCACGTCGATATGATCGGGGATTTGGCTGGGCAGCACCCGGATGCGCAGCGTGTGCATCGGCTGTACGAGCTTACCCCCCTCCAAGACCCCGCGGGCTGAGCCCACAAGCCGCACGGGCACCTCCAGGCTGACCTTTTCATCCGGGTGCAGCACCTGAAAGTCCACGTGCATGGGCTCATCGGTGACCGGATGAAACTGGATCGCCTTGGAGACGCACAGCAGCGCCGGGGCATCGGGAAGCTGCAGCCGAACCAAATAGGCCGCGCGGCCGCGCATTAAAGGCCGAAGAGCCAGAGGCCGAACGGCTATGTGACGCGTAGGTTCGCCGTGCCCGTAGACCACGGCGGGTACCCATCCTTGTTTGCGCAACCGACGAGCCTCGTTTTTGCGCACTTGACGCGGCCTGGCCTCTACTTGCAAAACCTCCATCGGATCGTGCTCCTGCGACTATTCCTCAACGGCGAAGAGCGTACTGACGGACTCATGTAGGTAAATTCGCCGGATGGCGTCGGCGAAAACCTCGGCCACGCTGAGGACTTCGATCTTGGGTGAAGGCCGACGTAAGGGCACCGTATCCGTGACCGTTACGGAGAGCAGCTCCTCGGTCTCCTCGATGCGCTCGTAAGCCCGGCCCGAAAAAATCGGATGCGTGGCCGCAGCCCGGATCGCCAGGGCCCCCGCCGCCTTTAGGGCCCGGGCGGCGTTAACCAGCGTGCCAGCGGTGTCGATGAGATCATCAACGATCAAGACGTTGCGCCCTTTGACCTGGCCGATAATGTTAAGCACTTCGGCCTCATTGGGTTGTGGCCGGCGCTTGTCGATAAAGGCCAACTCCGCATTGAGCCTTTTGGCATAAGAACGGGCCATCTTCAGGCTGCCCACATCCGGGGCTACCACGGTTAGATCGGGGATCGCCATGCGGCGAAAATGCTCCACAAGCACCGCGCTTCCATAAAGGTGATCGACGGGGATGTTGAAGAAGCCCTGGATCTGGGGTGCGTGCAGATCCATGGTCAACACCCGGTTCACCCCGGCTGTGGTCAGCAGATCCGCCATGAGCTTGCTGGCGATCGATACCCGCGGTTGATCCTTGCGGTCCTGACGGGCATAGCCAAAGTAGGGGATCACGGCCGTGATGCGATCGGCCGAGGCCCGCCGGGCCGCGTCGATCATGAGCAGCAATTCCAGCCAGTTCTCCGCCCCCGGATGGGTGGACTGAATCAAATAGATGTCCATACCGCGGATGGACTCCTCAAAGCGCACGTAGATCTCCCCATCCGAGAAGTTGCGGATCGTGATCTGCCCCAGAGGTTGCCCGAAACAGGCGGCAATGCGCTCAGCTAGGGCTACATTAGAACGTCCGGCGAAAATCCCTATGGGGCGCTCCACAACGGTGGATATCATGGCGGTCGGGACGCTATAGGGAAACACGCGAAAAAACTGGAACGCGGTGGGCCTTTAGCGCGCCCTCCGCCCCAGGCTCGGCTGCCCGGGGAGGACTCGAACCTCCACATACGGCTCCAAAGGCCGCTGTCCTGCCATTAGACGACCGGGCAAGCTGTGGAAAAACAAAGTTAGAAGACCTGGCCAGCCGAGTCAACCGAGTCTGCGCGCACCTCAAGCACACGCCGGGCTATCCAGTAACGTTTGGCCCAGTAGGGCTCGCTTAGGCGGGATACGATAACCCCCTGGGAGCGCGAGGCATGGGCGAATTCGTCCTGACCCAGGTAGATGCCGACGTGCCGGGTGCGCCGGCCGATATGGAAGAACACCAGATCTCCAGGACGCAGGGCATCCCGCTGCACGGTACGCCCGAAACGGGCTTGTTGGGCCGTATTGCGCGGCAGATACAGGCCAAAGAGCCCAACGAAGACGTTCTGCACGAACGCCGAGCAGTCCACCCCCTGCATATGCAACCCCCCCAACCGATAGGGCACGCCCTGCCATTGGGCTACCTCCTGTCGCAAGCGGGCCTCTAGGTTGGCGTAGATGAGCGCGGGCTTAGGAGTATCTGATGGGGTGGCCCCGGATCGGCGCACCGAGGAGATGTAACATCCCGTTATAAGGACGCCAAGGCCGATCCAGCGCAGCACCCGGCGGGCGGCACAAGCCTCCATGCGACCGACCTCCGATTGGGTGCGAGTTTTTTCGGGATCGGCCCCCGCTGGCGGACGCATCCGCCTGCGGGAACCGAAGCGCGCCGAAAATACAGCGCAGCGGCCTTGGAAAGCAAGCTATCAACGGAATCGGGGGAGGTCGCGATTATTCCTCGTGCAGAAGGCGCAATCGGAAATTGACCAGGCGGGGCGTGAGGCGCGTGGGCACGCGCTGCCAGGCCCCTTGCGCGTCCACGTACCAGGCGTAGGCTATCGTGTTGACCATGTCGAAGAGGTTCAAAACCTCCGCCGACGCGTACGCCCGCCACCCGGGCGCAAGCGCGACCTGGCGCGTTAAGCCCACGTCCACGCGCTTATATTCCGGAAAACGCGCGGCGTTGCGAGGCCCTGGCCTGGGTTGGCCGGAGAGCACGTCGGGGTTGGGAGGCGTATAAGGCACGCCCGTGCCGAAGAGCAGCTTCACGTGCACCTGCCAGCGGACGTCCCCGGGCACGTAATCCTGAAACAGCACGGCCACTGTGTGGCGCTGGTCCGTGGGCCGGGGAACCCAGACCGCCTCCCCTTGCAGGCGCTCCCGGGTTACCAGGTAACTATAGCTTACGTAGCTCTCCAGCCCCGGCACCCACTCACCCCGCAGGTGCACATCCAGCCCGTAGGCGTATCCATGGGCGCTATTGGACCCCTCGTAAAGCAGGCGCAGGTTGCGCACCTGAAAGGGGATCAACTCGCGCAGAACCTTGTAGTAAGCCTCCACCTGAAGCGACCAGCGGTTGCGCTCAAAAAAACGCTGCAAGCCGATCACGTAGTGCCAGGCGCGCTGCGCCCGGAGCTCCGAAGCGGGCCGCCCCTCCAGGTCGCGCCACTCCGCGTACAATGGGGGTTGAGCGTATAGCCCCCAAGCCGCGTATGCGCTGGTGCGTTCATCGTGTCGGTAGGTCGCCCGTATTCGGGGCGACCAAACGCCCTCGGCCGTGCGGCCGTCCCAGGTGTAGCGCAGACCAAGCTGCAGCACGGCCAAGGCCCGCGACCACAGGAGGTTTCCGTATAGCTCCCATCGAGGCCAGGTGGCGCTAAGCGCCCCCTCGATGCGTTGCAGCGTATACAGGGAATCGGCCCGCCGCACCTGCACGATCTCTTGCAGGTGATCGGCCGCATGGAGCATCCGGTAGGTGGCCTTGGCCTCCCCAAGCCAAGAGCGGGTGCTGTAGCGCGCGCCCAGGGCCCAACGCCCTTCGCGGAGGCGCACCCAGCTATTGGCCGTCTCCCGCTGCCAGGCGTAGCCGATGGGCACGTGCTCCGCCCTGGAGGGATCGTCCTGCTCCGGTCTGAGGATGCGATACAAGGTGGCCTGCCCGTTTAAGAGGTAGCGTTCTTGTTCGCGGGTCGCGTACCCGGCTGCCTCCAGCTCCGCATCCCAGCGCGAGCCCAACCGATAGCGCAGCCTTAGCCCAAGCAGGCCGCTTTGGTAGCTATCCGATTCCCGGCCGTCATAGGAAAGCCACAGGCTGCGCAGGTCTCGATACGTGCCGTAATAGGTGCGGCGCTGTGAGGGGACAAGCTCGAATCGGTTTTGCGCCCACAGCCCCAAAAACTCCACCCTCAGGGGCCCGCGCTCTAAGCCGGACCAAAGCTGCAGGTCCCAGAAGCGGGGGTTATAGCGGCCTTTAAGCTCCTGGCTTCCGAACAGGTATCCGGCCTGCGCGTAGCGCGTTCCCGCAAGCACGAAGGCCCCCCTGTGGCCCGCGCCCACGTAGCCGCCGGCCTCCAACAGCCCGGCGTAGGCGCCCAGTTCGAGCCGCTCCGGGCGTCGATAGCGCACCTCCAAGGCGGAGCTCATCCGATCCCCGTAGGCGGCCGAAAAGCCTCCGCTATAGAAACGCATGCTTTCCAGTAGGTTCGGGTTCGGCAGGGCTAGCCCCTCCTGCTCCCCTTGGCGGATGCGCAGGGGCTTGTAGACTTCGAAGCCCTCGATGTAGACGAGGTTCTCGTCGAAGTTCCCCCCTCGGACCCGGTATTGATAGGACAGCTCGTTGTTCGTGGCCACCCCAGGCAGGATCTGAAGGGCCCGCAGCGGATCCTGAAAGGGGCCCGGTAGGACCTCCAGCGTCCGCTTGGGTAAGGACCAGCTTCCGGCCTCTTGTTCGCTCCGAGGCCGTTCGATCGTGACGGGCCCTAGCTCGTAGGATTGTAGTAGAAGCCCCACCTCTAGTGTCGTCACCCGGCCGGCGCGCACCCAGAGGGAGTCCTCCCAGGGTCGGTATCCTAGGGCCTGCACGCGCACCCGGTAGCGGCCCTCCGGAACCGGCAGACGAAAACGCCCCTCGGCATCGGCCGCCGTGCCGTAGTTTGTGCCCACGATCAAGACGGTCGCGGCCGGAATGGGCCGGCCGGCGGCGCGGTCGTAAATGCGCCCTTCCACTACTCCCCAGGTCTGCGCCCAGGCCTGAACGGCCCAGGCGATCCAGCAAACCCCCATAAACCCGATTCGGCTCATAGCAAGGCAGGCTCCGCCTCCAATAGAACCCCTGAGCGGACCAGCTCCAGCGCCTGGGCGATGCTTGGGCTCAGAAGGTGATCGGCCTCGGCGTGCGGTATATGCTGTCGTACGATCTCATGCGCCAGGCGCACGCCCCGACCCGGCATCAAGGGGAGCCGATAATCAAGCGCCTGCGCGGCGGCCAGCAGCTCCAACGCTAGCACGGTCTCCGTGTTCTCCAGGACCTGCAGCAGCTTTAGGGCCGCTATGCTGCCCATGCTCACGTGATCTTCTTGGCCCAAAGAGGTGGGAATGGAATCGACCGAGGCGGGATGGCAGAGGACCTTGTTTTCGGAGACCAGGGCGGCGGCCGTATACTGAAGCAGCATGAGCCCAGAGTTAAGCCCCGTGTTGCGCACAAGCAACCTGGGCAGCCCGTCGCGCCCCTCCAGCAATAGATACAATCGCCGCTCCGAAATGCTGGCCAGCTCGGCCAAGGCGATCGCGGCCAGATCTAGAGCCAGAGCCAAGGGCTGGCCGTGGAAGTTGCCTCCGCTTAAGATCGTGCCGTCCTCAAATACAAGCGGGTTGTCCGTGGCCGCGTTGATTTCCGTCTCCACCACACGCTCCAGATACGCCAGCGCGTCGCGGCTGGCCCCGTGCACCTGGGGCGCGCAGCGCAGCGAGTAAGGGTCCTGGACCTTGTCGCAGAGCCGGTGAGATGCCAGAATTTCGCTTTCCTGCAGAAGCCGACGCACGTTTTCGGCCACGATGGCCGCACCCGGATGAGGCCGCACCGCATGCAGGCGGGCGTCAAACGGCCTGAGGCTTCCCTGCAGGGCCTCCAAGGACATGCTCAAGATCAGGTCCGCTGTGGGCAGGAGCCGACGCGCCCGCAGAAGCACCCAGGTCCCGCAAGCGCTCATCAGTTGCGTGCCGTTGATTAGGGCCAACCCCTCCTTGGGGCCCAACTCCAGGGGTGCCCAGCCGCGCTCCAGCAGCACTGCGCGCGCCGGACGCAAGCGCCCCCCCTCTTTGAGCTCCCCCTCGCCGATAAGGGGCAACACAAGATGAGCCAGGGGGGCCAGATCCCCGCTCGCCCCCAGCGAACCCCGAGACGGGACCCAGGGTAGTAGGTCCGCATTGTAGAGTGCAATCAGCCGCTCCAGCGTCTGGGGCCGCACCCCGGAGTATCCCAGGGCCAGGGAGTTGATCTTCAGCAGCAGCATAAGCCGAACCACCTCATCCGGAAGCGGCTCCCCTACGCCCACGGCGTGCGAAAGGAGTAGGTTGCGCTGCAGTTGGCTTCGCGCTTGCACCGGGATGCGCTCCTGCGCCAGGGCGCCAAAGCCGGTGTTTACGCCATAGACGGGAACCTCCTCCTGGGCGGCAAGCTCGATCCAGCGCCAGGCGCGATGGACCCGCTCCCAGGCCACCGGAGATAGCCCGATAGGCTCCCGGCGCGCCAGCAGCTCGGCTATGCGCGCTATCGTAAGATCTCCGCCCTCTAGGATCACCATGCGCTTCGGCGTCTTTCGATTTGGAAGCTCTCAAGGGGGCATTCGGCCTACCCCGAGACTGCGTTCCGGTTTCGGCAAACGCCCTAGACGGCCGGAGCGGTCCGGGTGTAGGCGTACCCTTGCCGGGCTATTTCCGCTGCCTCCTCCAACCAAGCCCCCAGATCGCCCCCTCGGTCAAGAAGCCGCACCGGAGCGATGCCCAGAGCCGGGGCCTCGAAGTACGTGTCGGCCTCCGTGGAGCCGACGTAAAGCCACACGTAGCCGGAGGAAGGCTCTGAGCGCCGCCACTCGATCTCCAGGCCCACCTTCCACTCCGATGGGCGCAGCAGCTGTCGACCCCGCAAGCGCCCCTCCCCGCGCAACCGGCGCAGCAGGCGCAGTAGCTGCATCCAGCGCGTTTGGCGGTCCATGTTACCTTGGGATCACCTCTCCGATTACCCAGGCCTGTTCACCGACTTGATCAAGCCAAAGCAGGGCTTGCTGGGCGTGCTCCGGCGGGACAACGGCCACAAGCCCGATGCCGAGGTTGAATACGCGGCGCATCTCCTCTTCCGAGACGGGGCCCAGTCGTTGCATCAGGGTGAACAAGGCCGGACGAGGCCATGCGTTCCAGTCGATCCGCAGCCCCAAGTTGGGCGCAAGCAGGCGGCGCGTGTTGCCCTCTATACCCCCACCGGTGATGTGGCTAAAAGCCCGAACCGGAACGGCCTGCCGCAGCCCGCGGATCAAACCCAGATACGATCGATGCACGGCCAGGAGGGCTTCGGCGAGCGTAGCGCCCAACTCCTCGACATAGCTCTCCAGCCTATAGTGAGCCAAAAGCACGCGACGCGCCAAGCTGTAGCCGTTTGTGTGCAGGCCCGTGGAGGGAAGCCCGATCAAGACGTCTCCGGCCTGAATTGCGGACCCATCCAAAATCCGCTCGCGCTCGACGATGCCCACAATGGCACCGGCCAGATCATAATCACCGGGCGCGTATAGATCGGGCATCTCGGCCGTCTCGCCGCCGATGAGGGCGCATCCGTTCTCGCGGCAGGCTTCGGCTATTCCCTTAATGACGTGCTCGGCCACCTCCGGCTCAAGTTTTCCCGTAGCGAAATAGTCCAGAAAGAAAAGGGGCTCGGCGCCGCATACGGCGATATCGTTTACGCAATGATTGACGAGATCGCGGCCGATCGTGTCATGCCGCGCGGCCGCGATGGCGATCTTGAGCTTGGTACCTACCCCGTCGATGCTGGACACGAGCACGGGATCTCGGTAGCCCAGCTCCGCGATTCGAAATAGACCCCCAAAGCCGCCGATATCGCCCAGCACCCCAGTCCGAAAGGTGTGACGGGCCCAGGTCCGGATGCGCGCCACCAGACGCTCGCCGGCCTCGATGTCCACTCCGGCCTCTTGATAGGTGATGGGCTTCATAGAACCTGCCTCGATCCGGCACAAAGGTAGGCAAAACGGGACCATCGGCGCACCTCTTCCTAAAGCCGCTTGGTCGCTTGCGGCGAGCGGACCTAAATTCGGGCGCGCAGAGCAGGTTCTGGCGCCCATGAGCGCTCTGTCCGCCCCCCGACTGCGGTGGATCCCTTTACTGTGGGGCCTTCTACTGAGCTCACCCGTTGTGAGCCCGGCGCAGCCGGACTGGGGGGTGACGTATTGGCCCCCTGAGGACACGCTTACGGCGATTCGGGACCTGCACGCCATCCGAGAGGCCGGTTTCAGGTGGGTGGAACTGTTGCGCCCGGTTGAGCCCACTCTGCTGCGTTGGTGCGAACGGTTGGGTTTGCGGGTCCTTTATCGGCTTGTGGAAACAGACCGGCCGGGCCCCCAACTAAGGCGCGCGCTAGAACGCTTAAGGACCGAGCTGATTCAAAACCTAGAGCGCGCCCGCCCGTACTCCTGCATAGCCGCCTGGGGCTTGGGGGGACCGGATGCGGTCTGGGATCCGGATGCGCGCTGGGTGCAGACAGCGCTAGCCGAGGAGGTGACGCGACGCGACAGCAGGCCCATCTACCGTCTGGCCGACCCCAGCCTCGGCGCCCTGCCCGGCGGATGGGTGATCTGGGACCTTACGGACTCCGGCCTCGGCGATCTGAAGGAGCCTCCTAGCCCGGCAGGCATGGTGCGCATTGGGCGTCCAGCCCAGGGGCTAGAGCGCTGGCCTCATGTTCGGGCAACCCCCGAGAGAGCCTGGATGGGCCTGTGGACCGATCTTCGGGGTATCGATTCCCTGCAACGACCTCCGCAGATCGTCTGGATTCATACCTGGCGGGACTATCGAGATCTTCGCCCCCGAGTGCGCCTTACTGGGGTCGATCCTTGGTGGCGCCCCTATGGGCTTGTGGCCGCCAACGGAACGCCCCGACCCGCTCTAGAGGGGGTTTTGGCGCGCCTTCGAGGCGAACCGCTCCCGGATCCCTCACCGGACGATTCGCCTCCGCTTAACCCCTGGCTTCCGGTTCTGTGGGGGGTTCTTGTGGCCCTGGGTCTGTACTACCACTACAGCCCGCGTTTTCGGCGCATGCTGGGGCGCTACGTGCGGGCACACCGTTTTTTTATAGAAGACCTGGTGCGCCTTAGAGAGCGCCCAGAATACTGGGCTTGGAGGGGCATGCCGGTGCTGGCCATAAGTGCGGGCCTTTTCGCGCTTCTGGGATATACCCAACTACAAGAGCAAACGGCCTTGCACCGGCTGCTAGGGTTTCTGGAGGAGGCCCCTCTGGGCCATGCCCTGTTATCGGCTATCGGCCGGCGCCCTGAGCTAGTGGCCGCAGCGGGATCGGTCGTATACCTACTTGATCACGGCCTCTGGCTTGCGCTGCTGCGTTGGGGACTACAACGGGAATGGCGCCCTCCGGTGCAAGTGCTTGGGGCTTTGCTTGCGCTGGCACACTGGCCGCTTGCGGCGCTGGCCCTGTTGGGTCTGTTAGCCGCCACTCTTGGATGGCATGCGGAGACTCTATGGGCCGGACTTGGGGGGCTGTGGATGCTGCTGTTCGCTGCCGGACGCATGCAGGCCGTCGTTGATGCTGCGCTGCCCACCCGGCTGCCTTTGCCAATCGTGCTGCTGGCGAGTTTGGGGCTTCCCCTGGCCTTATACGGGCTGCTGGGCGGGCTGCTGTGGAACGTGTTTGATCTGGGCTCGCATCTGGTCTATTTTTGGCGCTCCTTGTAGACGATCGGCCCATGTATCTGGCCCGACTTGAGCTGCACGGCTTCAAAAGCTTCGCCCAACGAACCGTTCTTACGTTCAACAGCGGGCTAACGGCCCTCGTGGGCCCCAACGGATGCGGCAAATCGAATATCGTCGACGCGATCCGCTGGGTGTTGGGCGAGCAAAGGGCGCGCCTGCTGCGGGCCGACCGCATGGAGCAGGTCATCTTTAACGGCTCCAAAACACGCAAACCCCTCGGCATGGCCGAGGTCAGCCTGACCTTTCACAACGACCGAGGTCTGCTACCGGCTCCCTATACGGAGATCCGCATCACCCGGCGCTTGTACCGAGACGGCTATAGCGAATACCTGCTTAACGGGGTCCTGTGCCGGCTGCGGGATATACAAGAGCTGCTATGGGATACCGGCATGGGAACGGACGCCTACTCGGTGATCGAACTTGGCATGGTCGAGGGCCTTCTGAGCGAGGGCGCCGAGGGGCGACGCCGGCTTCTGGAGGAAGCGGCGGGGATAACGCGTTTTCGCCAGCACCGCCAGCTGGCTTTGCGCAAGCTCGACAATACGGCGGCCGATCTGGCTCGCGTCTATGACCTTATAGCCGAAGTCGAGCGCCAAGTGCGCGCCCTGGAGCGTCAAGCCCGCAAGGCGCAGGAGCGGCAACGTTTGGAGGCGCGCATCTGGGCCTTGGAGCGACGTCTGCTGGAACATGAACAGGAGACGCTAAACCGGAAGTGGGAGGAACTCCAAGAGCGCCTGCGCGCCGTGGAGGCCGAATCCAGTCTGGCGCAAACCGAGCGGGCACAACGAGCAGCCGAGCTGGGCAGCTTGGAGGAGCGGCTCTCGGCTCTGGAAGAGCACCTGGGCCAAGATCAAGCCGAGCGCGACCGCCAGGCGGAGGCGCTCCAAAGGCTGCAGGCGGAGCGCCTGCGTAAGGAGCTCTCACTTAAACACATCGAGGAGCGCACGCGACAGCTTGCCGAGCGCATCGAGGCGCTCGAAACCCGAGAAGGCGCCCTCACGGAACGGCAAAGGCAGATCGCAGCGGAGCTAGCGCAGCTGCAAGGGGAGCTTGGCGAGCTACAAACAGCCTGGCAAGAAGCCGAAACCGCGCTCCTGGAGCGCAAATCCGCCCTGGAGGCCGCGCGAAAGAGCTGGGAACAAGTGCGAGCCGAACGCGACAGGCTAACTCGGCAGCTTTACGAGATACGCCTGGAAATCGAACGCCGCTCCAGCGACCGGGCTCAGCGCGCCGCGCGTCTTGAGACGCTCGAAGGGGCGCGCGCAACCCTGCAGACCGAGCTGCTTAGACGTCAAGAGCGCCTGCAGACCTTGGCCGAGCAGAATGAGCGCTTGCAGGCCGCATGGGAGGTGCACGTCCGCAAACAGACCGAGCTTGAGGCCGAACAGGCACATCGGGAAAGGAGGCTTCAGAGCCTGAAGACGGAACAGGAGGCCACGCAAGCCCGCCTGGCGCACCTAGAGGCCGAGGAGCGTTGGCTGGAGGAGTTCCTGTCGGCCCACGAGGGCTTTGGAGCCCCTGTGCGGTTTCTTTTAAGCCGGCCCAATGCGGGGATTCGTCCATGGCCGGTCTTGGATCTTCTGGAGGTCGATCCGGCTGATGAGGCGGCGCTCTCGGCCGCGCTCGGTCCGCTAGCGGAGGCCTTAGTGGTGGAAACCTGGCAAGAAGCGCTGGAGGGCGCGCGCTTGCTGCGGGAGTCCGGACAAGGCAAAGCCCTCTTCATCGTGCTTGAGGGCCTACCCGAGTCTGCTCCCTGGCCCGAAATTCCTCCGGGCGCGGTTCGGCTGGCTGAGCGCGTTCGCCCTCGGGATCCGCGGTGGAAGGGCTTGCGCGATCAGCTTCTGGGCGCCGTGGCATGGGTGCCAGACTGGGAAAACATAAGTAGCCTGACGGCCCGATATCCGGATTTGCTCTGGGTTAGTCCCAACGGGGACCGCCTGGAAGGACCTGCGTATTGGCGCACCGGAGGCGATGAGGCCTCTTTTGTATTGAATGTGTTCAGCGCGCGCAGGCGCCTAAAGGAACTAAAACGACTCCGCCGGGCGCTCATGGCCCGATCCGCGGAGCTGGAGACAAGCCTCTCCGAAGAGGCCCGCGCCCTTGAGGTCCTCAAGGAGGCCCTCAAGGAGCACGCCAGAGCGCTTCGGGATCTGGAGCGCGGCCGCGAACGCATAAGCCAAGAGCAGGCGCGCCTAGAAGCCGAACACCGCCTGCTCAAAAAGGAAGATGAAGCCTTAGAGCGCGAGCGGCAGGCCTTAGAGCAAAGTCGCCCGGAGTGGGAGACGAAGCAACTGGAGCAATCTGCATCCGAGATCAGCTATGCGCTGGCCCGCCAAGAGGCGCTTTATACGCATTGGGAAGGCCGAGTTCGGGAACTAGAGACAGCCTGGACGGAGGCACTCACCGCTGAACAGGCGGCGCGCCTGGCGTATGCCGAGGCGCACAACCGGATCGAGGCCCTCAGCCGAGAGGCCGAACCCCTCGCCCGAGAGTTGCTTCAGCTGGAGCGGGAACGCGACGAGGCGTATAGGAGGCGGATGAGCGCGCTAGAGGAACTCGAAAACCTGCGTACGGAGCTCAGAGGCCTTGAGGCCGAGCTACAAGGCCATCAAGTCGCCTTGAAGGCGCTTCAGAGGCGCTGCCTCGAACGCGAAGCCATGATCCGGGAGCTTCGGGCGCAGCTTCGACGACATGAGGCCTCGTTGCGCGACACGGAGCGCCGGCTCTCGGTCTTGGGGGAGCTTCGCCAAGAGCTTTTGGTCGCCTGCGCCCGACTTGAGACGGAGCGCGCACACCTGGAAGCGCGTCGGGCTGAGCTAGAAGCTAGGCCCAGCACCGAAGAGATACAGGCGGATCTATTCGACCCACAAGCGGCGGCTGCGGAGCTAGAGCATGCCCGGACGCGCCTAGCCGAAATCGGCCCCACGAACGCGCTCGCTCTAGAGGCCTATCAAGAGGAGCGGGAGCGCTTGAGGTTCTTGTATGCCCAGCGCGACGATATCGAGGCCGCCATGCGGGATGTGCGCCGCACCCTAGAAGAGGCTACAGAGGAGGCCCACCGGCGTTTTCGACAAACTTTCGAGGCGATCCGAGAACACTTTCGGACCGTCCTTGGGCTTCTTTTCGAGGAGGTCGAAGAGGCGGATCTGCGCTTAAGCGATCCCTCCAATCCGCTGGAGTCCGACGTGCTGCCCTACCTTCGGCCTCGCGGAAAACGCCCCAGCTCGATCCAACAGCTGTCCGGCGGGGAGAAGGCGCTAACGGCCCTCGCGCTGCTGTTTGCGCTCTACCTGGTCAAGCCCTCCCCGTTCTGCATTCTGGACGAGGTTGATGCCCCCCTGGATGATGCCAACACGATGCGCTTTCTGCGCCTGCTGGAAGGCTTCCGCGACCGCACGCAATTCATCGTCGTTACACACAACAAGCGCACGATGGAAGCGGCCGAGACCCTATACGGGATCACCATGGAGGAGCCTGGGGTCTCCAAAGTCGTGGCCGCGCGCCTGCTCGAGGTGCCGAGCTAGCCTACATGTTGCGCCGGTACTGCCCGCCGACCTCAAAGAAGGCCCGCGTGATCTGCCCTAACGAGCAGACCGTAACCGTATGCATGAGCTCTTCGAAAAGATTCCCCCCGGCCCGGGCCACGGCCTTTAGGCGCTCCAAGGCCTGAGGGGCGCGGTCGGCGTGGCGCCGCCAAAAGGCGCGCAGGTTGCGCAGCTGCTGTTGCTTCTCCTGCTCCGTGGAGCGAACCAGTTCGATTTCGTACTCGTGCTCGCTGGCCCCGGCCCGTACAAAGGTGTTCACCCCCACAATAGGGAGCTGACCGGAGTGCTTGAGCTGCTCGTAGTAGAGGGACTCCTCTTGAATCTTGTTGCGCTGGTACATGGTCTCCATGGCCCCTAGGACCCCCCCGCGCTCGGAGAGCCGGTCGAATTCCAGCAACACGGCCTCCTCAACCAGATCCGTGAGCTCCTCTATGAGAAAGGAGCCCTGCCAGGGGTTTTCGTTCTTGGCCACCCCGAACTCCTTGTTGATGATGAGCTGGATGGCCATCGCGCGGCGCACGGACTCCTCTGTGGGCGTCGTGATCGCCTCATCGTAGGCGTTGGTGTGCAGGGAATTGCAGTTGTCGAAGATCGCCAGCAGAGCCTGCAGCGTGGTGCGGATGTCGTTGAAGGCGATCTCCATAGCGTGTAGGCTGCGCCCTGAGGTCTGGATGTGATACTTGAGCATTTGGCTGCGCTC
The DNA here is from genome assembly GCA_025059945.1 of Bacteroidota bacterium. NCBI lineage: Bacteria > Pseudomonadati > Bacteroidota > Bacteroidota bacterium. The sequence goes on along the minus strand of JANXDC010000011.1, from coordinate 50,995 downwards.
CGAGGCCCCGTAACGATCCCGCATCGCGATGGCCCAAATGCGCCGGGCCACGCGGCCGATAACCGTGTACTCCGGATCCATGCCGTTGGAGAAGAAAAACGATAAGTTCGGGGCGAACTCGTCGATCTTCATACCCCGGGCCAGGTAGTATTCCACGTACGTGAAGGCGTTGGCCAGCGTGAAGGCTAGCTGCGTGATCGGATTGGCACCCGCCTCGGCGATGTGATAGCCGGAGATGGAGACCGAATAGAAGTTGCGAACCTTATTGCGGATGAAGAATTCTTGTATGTCGCCCATCAAGCGCAGGGCGAACTCGGTGGAGAAAATGCAGGTGTTTTGCGCTTGATCCTCCTTAAGAATATCCGCTTGCACGGTGCCGCGCACCACCTGCAGGGCGTGGGCGCGCAAGCGCTCATAGACTTCAGGCGGAACCACCCCCCACTCGACCAGTTCCCAGCCCGTAACCCCTAGCAGAGCCAATCCGAAGCCATCATGGCCCTCGGGCAGCGGCCCCTCGTAGCGCGGACGGGGCAGACCCAACTGGGCGTAGTGGGCCTCGATGGCCCGCTCGGCCTCCTCAAGCTTGCCCTCCTGATGCAGCCAGCGCTCAAGCTGCTGATCAATGGCCGTGTTCAAGAACATGGCCAAGATCATGGGGGCCGGGCCGTTGATCGTCATCGAGACGGACGTTTTCGGATCGCATAGATCAAAGCCCGAGTAGAGCTTTTTCATGTCATCCAGGGTGCAGATCGAAACGCCCGAATTGCCCACCTTGCCGTAGATATCGGGGCGCTCATCCGGATCGTGACCGTATAACGTAACGGAGTCGAAGGCGGTCGAAAGACGCTTGGCGGGCTGATCGTAGGAGAGATAGTGAAAGCGCCGGTTAGTCCGCTCCGGCGTGCCCTCGCCGGCGAACATGCGCGTGGGGTCCTCTTCTTCGCGCTTAAAAGGATAGACCCCGGCCGTGTAAGGAAAGTAGCCCGGCAAGTTCTCCTTGAGCGCAAAGCGCAGGCGCTCACCCCAGTCTTCGTACTTGGGCAGGGCCACGCGCGGGACCCGCAGGCCGCTTAAGGTCTCGCGATAAAGCTTCGTGCGCACCTGGCGGTCGCGAACCGTGTAGATGAACTCCTCCTGTCGGTAGCGCTCAGCCCACGCATCCCATTGCTCCAAGATGGCCTTGCAGCGGGCGTCGAGCCGGTCGGCCCAATGCTGCTCCATCCTCTGCAAGCGCTCCAGAAGCAGCTCTCGGTCCTCAGGGTTCCAACGCTGCACCTGCTGGATCACCCCGCGCACTTGGCCCCATTTGCGGGCGATCTGGATTTGCTCTTCGGCCCACCGGTGATAACGCCGCACCGTGTCGGCGATCTCCGACAGATATCGCTCCCGCTGGGGGGGGATCAGAGGTCGTTTCTCGGGTATAACGGCGCCAGCCTCCTCGCCATAAGTACGGGAACGCCAATCCAGGCCAAAACGCTCCCGGATGCGCTCCAAGAGGGCTACGTAGAGCCGGTTAGTGCCCGGATCATCGAAGCGGCTGGCGATCGTCGCGTAGACGGGCAACTGCTCATCGGGCACGTTGAACAACCCCCGATTGCGGCGCACTTGCTTGCGCACGTCGCGCAGCGCGTCCAGGCCTCCCCGTTTCTCGAATTTGTTCAGCACAACTAGGTCGGCCAAGTCGAGCATGTTGATTTTCTCTAACTGCGTCGGGGCCCCGTATTCGGGGGTCATCACGTAGAGCGTGATGTCGGCTATGTCCACGATTTCCGTGTCGGCTTGGCCGATGCCGCTGGTCTCCAAAATGAGGAGATCAAAAGCGGCCAGCTTGAGGATCTCGATCGCCTCCCGGGCGGCCTGGCTGACGGCGCGCTCCGAGGCGCGCGTGGCCAAGGAACGCATATACACGCGGGAATTGCTGGCCGAGTTCATCCGGATGCGATCACCCAGAAGCGCCCCCCCAGTGCGGCGCTGAGAGGGGTCAACCGAGACGATGCCGATCGTGAGCTCGGGGAAATCGTTCAAAAACCGGCGCACCAGCTCATCGACCAAGCTCGACTTACCCGAGCCGCCGGTTCCCGTTATCCCTACGACAGGGATGGGCTTGTCGATGGAGGACGCCCACATCCCCTCCTCGGAGTCGGCCCCCACGGCCACGGGCAACCGCTTGCGGGCCTCTGCGGGATGCAGCTCGGCGTACGTGATGAGCTCCGCGATGGCCTTCGTGTCGCGTCTTCGCAGCGCCTCCCATTGGCCGTTTAGCTGGCGAACCGTGGGAAAGTCGCATTGTCGGAGCATGTAATTGATCATACCCTGCAGCCCCATGGACCGACCGTCTTCGGGGGAGAAGATCTTACAGACTCCATAGGCCTCTAACTCCTGGATTTCCTGAGGCACGATCACCCCGCCCCCTCCTCCGAAGACCCGAACGTGCGAGGCCCCTCGCTGGCGCAGCAGGTCAATCATGTACTTGAAGAACTCCATATGCCCGCCTTGATAGCTCGAGACGGCGATCCCCTGCACGTCCTCCTGAATGGCCGCCTCGACAATCTCCTGCACGCTGCGATTATGACCCAGATGAATGACCTCGGCTCCGCTGGCTTGCAGCAGACGGCGGATGATGTTGATGGCCGCATCGTGGCCGTCAAACAGGCTTGCGGCCGTAACAAAGCGGATCTTGTGCTTGGGTCGGTACACGTCGGTCTGCATCGCCTACTCCCGCGATCGCGTGATGTCTTTGTGTAGGGGCTGTTTACATTTATGACCTAGCCTTAACTCAGAATCAGGTGCAAAATACGTTTTTTCTTCGCACTGAGCTACCATGGGCAGCTTCAGGGGTTTTAACGCCATGAAGGGGGTTTTGCTTCTGTGCGGGCTGTTGTTTGGCGCATCCAGCTACGGGCAAAAGCCCGGCCCGGACGGGCGGCCGTTGCGGGGTGACCCCGCAGAGCATGTCCCCCTATACCGTCCGGGTGCGCTGCAGATCCCATCGGCCACCTTTGTCAGTCCGTCGCTCTTTGAGCTGGGCTTGCCCGTAGGGCGCGCCGAGCTTGATCCTCTCCCGGCCCGGTTTTGGGGCTCACTGGGCGCTTCCGTGGCAAGCCCCGGTCGCGCAGGGCGCACCATACAGCTAGCCGCCCCCGCAAGCCCGGGGATCACGCTGTATCGGGCCGAAAACGGCGTGCCTTACTGGATCTCCCTTTCCACCCCGCTTTTTGTAGGCAGTGTCCAGAGCGTAACGCAGGCGGCCGATCGGGCCCAGCAGGCCCTCATGGAGCTGCGCGCGCTGCTCGGGGTGGAGAATCCGGATCAAGAATTCGAGCTGGAGTCCGTACAAGAGGACCCAAGCGGCCGCTGGCATGTGCGCTTTCGCCAAGTGTACCAACGGGTGCCCGTGTGGGGCCGAGACCTGTATGTGCACATAGGGCCGGACGGGGTCTACGCGATAAACGGCCGCTATGAACCCACCCCAAGGGGCGTCTCCACATCCCCCACGCTGCGGCCGGAGGACGCCCTGGAGCTGGCTATAAGGGACCTGCGCCAACGCGGGCAGTGGGCGCCGCCGGATGCGGCCACGATGCGGTGGTTGGGTCTGGAGCCTCCGCAGGTGCAGCTTGTGCTCTATCCGGATCCGCTTCGGGTGCGCTTGGCCTACTCGGTGCGCCTGCACGCGCATTTGATCGGGTATTACGAGTACATCATCAGCGCTCACACGGGGGGAATACTTAACCGCATCGAGCGGCACTGCAGCTTCACAGGCGCCCCCACGCCCACGGTGCGCGCCCGATGGGCGGCGACAGATCGGGGGGACGGAGATCGGCATCCGGCTACGCAGTTTGCCGACGCCCGGGCCATAGACCTAAACGGACGCGAACGAGCCCTGCGCACCTATCGCCACAGCAACGGCGTCTACTACATGATTTGGGATCTTCCCAACCTCAACCCACAAGCTTCCCAGCTGCCGGACAATCCCCGAGGCGGAGCCCTAACGATCGATGCTCGCAACCAGGACCTCAAAGAAGGCGTGCAGCTTTATCACGTCACCTCGCCTAACAACACCTGGACGGACGCCTCGGCGGTTTCAGCCCACTCCAACATGAAGGTTTGCTACGACTACTACCGCAACACCTTCAACCGCCGCGCGATCGACGACAAAGACCAGACCATGATCTCGATCATCCACATCACCCAAAACGGCCAGCCCATGGACAACGCCTTCTGGAACGGTCGGATAATGGGCTACGGGGATGGGGCGCAGGTCTTTAAGCCCTTAGCCGGTGGTCTAGATGTCGCGGGACACGAGATGACGCACGGCGTCATCCAACACACGGCCGATCTGGTCTATCAGTTTCAGCCTGGGGCCCTGAATGAATCTTTTGCCGACGTCTTCGGCGTCATGATCGACCGGGATGATTTCCTGCTGGGTGAGGACATCATGCGACCCGGCCGAGGCCCGGCGCTTCGCGATTTCGCTAATCCCAGCAACCCGGCTCTTCTCAAACCGCAGCCCAGCCACATGAGCCAATACGTGCAGCTGCCCATTGAACAAGATAACGGCGGCGTGCACATCAACAGCGGCATTCCCAACCGGGCGGCCTACCTGGTCATACAAGCCATCGGTCGCGAAAAGGCCGAGCGCATTTACTACCAGGCGCTTAGCCGGTATCTGACCCGAAACAGCCAATTCGTGGACTGCAGGCTGGCCTTAGAGCGCGCCGCACAGGATCTGTACGGGTCGGGGGCTGAGCTCAACGCCGTCCGACAAGCCTTCGATGCCGTGGGTATTGCGGCCTCCGCTGGCGGCGGTGGGGGAAGTCCGACTGTGCCGCCTATATCCGGAGGACGGCAGCTTATTCTCTTTATGGTGGAGGATGGCCGCATCGGATACTGGGACCTAGCCCAAAACCGCGGGGCTGTTTTCAACCATCCGCAGGCCCGAGCCCGGGTCTCGCAAGGCGGCGCGGACCGGGCCCAGCTCAGCGCGGCCGTACATCCTCAGACGGGGCGGCTGTATGTGTTTTACATCACCCCAGAACGACAGCTGGCCGCCATAGAGGTGGCAACGGGTCAGGTACAGGTGTTCCCGCTACAGCTACGCCAACCCGGTGACCTGTGGAACGCCTCCGTAGCTCCGGATGGAAGCCTTGTGGCGCTCATCTCGGCCTACGAAAAAGACCCTAACCTGTACCTAACCGACGGACGCCAGGTTGTGCGCGTCCCCCTTAGGCCTGAGAGCACCGTTGAGGGCCTACAGGACGCCTCGATCCAATACGCGGACGTAGTGGCCTGGTCTCCGGACAAGCGCAAGATCGGCTTTGATGCCTACCACGAATACAAACTGGGCCTAAGCCGAGTCGCCTATTGGGGTATGTACGAGCTCGACTTGAGCAGCGGCAAAATCTATAACCTCGTCCCTGGCCAGTCGGCCGACGTGAACATCGGCAACATCACCTACGGCAACACGAACCCAAACTTGATCGCCTTTAACTACGTGGACGAATTCGGAGATTGGGACATCGTCATAGCCGATCTGGCCCAGCGTCGAGGGGGTTTGCTGAACATCCCCAACCGAAACATCGGAGGCTTTTTCCTGGAAGACGCCATGCGGCCCACGTTCGCCCCAGATGACCGGGCCCTGGCCTTTGTAAGCCCATCGAATAGGCTGCTGCTGTTTTATGAGCTCCCAACCGATCGCTTTGGCGGCCTGCAGCTGGACGTGCCCGTCTACAATCCTAAATGGGCCGTAGACGGCGGGCGCGTAAGAACCGCGCAAGAGCCTGTCGAAGCTCCGCATCTTGAAGCCCTGGAGGTCTATCCCAACCCCGCCTCTGCGGTGGTGCGCATCCGCTTTAGCGGAACGGGGCTTGAGCCGATCCAGTTGGCCGTATACGACCTCTTAGGGCGCCGCGTGCGCCTGTTGTATGAGGGCCTATCGGCGGGGGTATCGGAGTATTGCTGGGACGGTCGCGATGAGGCGGGTCGGCCCGTTGCCTCGGGCTTGTACCTGATACGCCTGCAGCGATCGGCAGCACCCGAAGAGATCCAACAACGATGGGTGTTGTTTAAACGTTAAACCTGGCCTTACGCCTTGGAGGGGTGAGGCCTTTTGCCTAATTTTCGGACAACCGAACCGTCCTAAACAAGGAGGTGCCATATGCATCGCGCGTCTTCTCTCATGCTAGTGCTTCTTGTGTTCCTTACCGCCAGCGGCTGCTACACCATGCAATACGTCATCCCGCCGGAACGCGACCCAGCCGAGTACGAAATTGTGCGCTCGTTTCAGTATCAGCGCAAAGCGCACTTTTTAGTCTTTGGGCTAGTCCCCATCGGCCCGCCGCAAGCAGAGACCATCATCCGGGATGAAGTGCGCCGCTACAACGGCGTAGCCGCGACCAATATCATGATTATGTCTCAGCTTTCGGTTGTGGACTGGTTGATCAGCGCCATAACAGGGGGCTTGTACTTTCCCTGGACCTATGAGGTCCGCGGAGACGTGGTGCGCTTTCGGGCTGCTGCGCCTCAGCGCCGAGACGACGATGCGGCCTCAGCCGGGCCTGAACTCATCGGACCGGTGCGCTATACGGTGCCTAAGCGCTAAGCCGCCACTTGGCTGGCCGCCTCTGTAGGGAAAGAGCCGGGCTCAGGAGGAGGGAGCCCGGCTTTTTTATAGCCAACCCCAGCGCTCATAAGCGCGCAGCGCAAGCGCCAGGGCGCTTATCTGGGGATGCCGAACGGGTACATAGGCCCCTTCGATCCATACGAGAGATCCGGCGCGCAGGGGGCGCAGGTCCGCGTTCTCTACGATACCTATGCCGGCTTCAAGCAAAATCCGATGCACAGGCAACTCCCTCGAATCGGCCACATCAACGGAGAGCACATCCACCACTACGGTCTTGATGCGCAACCGAAGAAGACGCTCGGCCGCCTGCGGGGTCAGGGTGGGGAAATCGGAAACCGGCTTGCGCGCAGGGCCCCCGCGCGGGGTGCGCACCAGCAGCAACGCCGCCTCCGGAGGGATCTCCGCGATCCGCTCCGGCCCCACAGGCTGTCCGGCTTCCAGCACATAGCCCGCCCCGACGTAGTGGGTCTGCGGGATGATCCAGGCTGCTAGCTCCGAGTATAAATGGTAGGGTAAGTCCGCATGGGTGCCCGCATGATCGCTGTGCGCGATGCGGGATACGTTAACGGAAGAGCCCGCCTCCAAGGTCCAGACCCGCTCAAGACCGAAGGGCGGATCTCCCGGAAAAAGCGCTCCCGGCTCATCGAGCGCCCGGCTAAGCGGGATGACCGAGAGGGGATCAAGCCAGATGCGCCGCCCCAGTCCCCAGCGCGTGCGCGCCCGAAAGCGCCTGCGCATTTGCCCGGCATGCGCCGGAGGCGCTACTCGAGCTCCTTCCATCCCTCTGTCTTTAGGCGCTGCTTCGTCTGCACGGCTTCACTCAGGGTGTGCTTAACCAGCAGACGGTTAAGCCCGATCAGGGCGAGCGCGACGATCAGCCACTGGAACACGCAAGTGCCCACCGTGTAGGGGCTTAAGGGGTTCCACCAATTCGGATCCACGCGCCAGGTGCGCACGTCCAGGCTGCTGGGAAAGCCAAAGACGGCCATCAGAATCCACCAGCTGATTAGCACAAGAGCCTGCAGGGGCACCGCATAACGCATGACGAAAGTCCACCACCGGCCCAAGGGCAGGTCATAAGCCCGGCTGGCCTCGAGCAGCTCAGACCGAAAGCGCTCGGTTCCGTACCGGTTAACGGCCAGGGCTATCAGGAGACCGGAAAGCATGAGCGCAACACCCCAGACGAAGTCCTGGTTTCCCAGGAACTCAGGGCTGCGCGCCGAGGGCAGCCCGGCGATAAAACCCAACAGGGCGATCGAGGAGATCGCCCGCGGACGCGGCAACCCCATATCGACCAGCACGCGCGTTGCGAGCTCGATCATGGAGATCAAGGAGGTGAAGGCGGCAAACGAAAGGCCCAGGAAAAAGAGCACGGCCATGAGCTCACCCAAGGGCATGCGCGCAAACAGCTGGGGCATCCAGATGAAGGTAAGCCCCGTCGAAGCCGGGCCCGAGTCGCGCATAATGGCTAGGATTTGGGCTTGATCGTACTGTGTGTGCAGCACGCCGAATACCGTGCCAAAAACGGCTATCGCGGCCAGCAGCGAGACGGAGTTGTTCCCGAACCCCGTAAGGAAGGCGTTAAGCGTTACCCCGTGCCGGGCCCGCATGTATGTGGCGTACACCAGGATCAACCCCCAGCCGGCTCCCGTGTCCCAGGCGTTCTGGGTAAGCGCCTCCAACCACACCTGGGGATCGGCCAGTTTCGGCCAGTCGGGTGTAAAGAGGAACCGGATCCCCTCCAGACTCCCCGGCAGCGTTACGGCCCGCACAGCGGCCAAAAGCACGATCCCGAGCAAAGTGGGCACAAGCACCATGCTGACGCGCTCAATCGAGGCCACGCCGCGGGCGATCACCCAGGCCCCAACCCCCATCATGAGGGCATGAAAAACAACAGGCCAGGGACCGGACTGAAAGCCGTTCCACATGCCCCAAGCCGACTCCACGGAAAGCGGCAGGGGGCGTACGAGCATCTGCACGAAGTAATACAGACACCAGCCGGCCACTACGGAGTAGTAAAACATAATCGCCGTAGCCACAAAGGCGATAAAGGCCCCCATCCAACCGTAGCGGGGGCCCATGAGCAGGGCCATGGAGCCGACCGGATTGAGGCGCGTGCGCCGCCCGATAGCGTATTCCGCTATGATGAGCGGAACGGACCAAAGGAGCAAAAACACGACCCAGGCGAGCAAGAAGGCGCCGGCGCCTTCATCTCCGGCCGTTTTGGCCGCGATTCTCGGGAAACGCCAAATATTGCCCGTACCCACGGCGATACCGAGGACACTGAGGATCAACCCCCAGCGGGAGGAGAAAAAGCGATCCGATTCGCGCATAACGGGATATCCTCCTCTATCGGGGCCTTTTCCGGGGGCTTAGGAGCTTTCCACGATCCAGATCCCCTCTTGGCCGTCGACCTCCTCCAAGCGCACCTGTACGCGCTCGCGGGCCTTGGTGGGCAAAACACGGCCGACAAAATCCGGCTGAATAGGGAACTCGCGCAATCCGCGGTCGATGAGCACAGCCAGACGCACGGTCCGGGGTCTACCGTAGCGAATGAGTCCGTCTAGGGCGGCGCGAATCGTGCGTCCGGTCATCAGCACATCGTCGACGAGCACCACGTCGCGCCCGTCGATCCGCTCGGGCAGCAGAGAAGCATCCGCCACCTCCCCCTTAGCGCCCCTCCGATCATCCCGGTACGGCCGGGGATCGAGTATTCCGGTCGGCACCGGCCTGTTGCAGATGCGCTCCAGCTCCTGGGCCACTCGGCGTGCTAGCACAACCCCGCGCGTTGGGATGCCCACTAGCAGTAGATTGGCGACCTCAGGGTGGTGCTCGTGGATCTGAAAGGCCATTCGCCGCAGCATGCGCCGAAGCGCCTGCGCGGGGAACAGAGGCCACCGCTGTGAGACGTCACCGGACATGAACGGGGGAGGCGGCCCTACTGGAACATGGCCTTGATGCTGCCCCAGGTGCGACGCACGGCTGTGGTGGTGTAGTTGGCGTCGATTTGTTTTAGGAGGAGCCGGCCCTCAGCCCCCTCTACCAGCAGCTGATATTTGACTAGGCCGTCGAGGCCGGATCGCGCCAGGCTTTCGTCGACGAACTCGTAAGTCCCTGTCGGGTTAGGGGGAGTCTGAAAGATTTCTCGAAACTGCTCTTCACCGGCCGCCTTACGTTCCAAAATAAACCGACGCACGCCGGCCTGCTCCGTCACGCGCCAGGTAACGCGCATCTTCCCGGATACGGTGGCAGCTCTGAACTCGGCCAGTTTGACTACCAGGCCCCCAACGTCAGCTAGCACGGCGCTGGCTGCAAGCAGAAGTGCTCCGGTGATCGTCCACAGCCTCCGCACGGCACAGAAAGTATAGACCCAAAGCGCACAAAGTCAAGCCGCGGAAACGGATCTTGCAGCCGTCTCCCCGTTACGGAAAACCTCCAGGCCCTCAGCGGCAGCCCTCTGTAAGGAGCCGCCCGTTGATGATCACGCCGCAGACGCGCGTTGTGTACTCAAACGGATCCCCGTCGAAGAGCACCATATCCGCGTCCTTTCCGGGCTCAAGCGAACCCACCCGTCGGTCGATCCCCAAAATGCGGGCGGCTTGGATCGTAATCGCCCCCAGGGCAGCCTCAAAAGGCAGCCCGTGGGCTGCGGCTACGGCGGCTTCAAAGAGCACGACGCGGGTTTTAGGTACGTAGGATTCGTATCCGCTCTGCAGGGCGAACGGGATCCCCGCCCGATGCAGCAAGGCGGCCGTCTCCATAGAGGCGTTGCGCGTCTCTCCGGCGGTGCGCACCATAGTCGGGTGCAGGATTACGGGCACGCCCGCTTGCTTGATCTCCTCCAGCACCAGATAAGCCTCCGCCGCGCCATCGAGCACAAGCTTAAAGCCAAACTCCCGTTGCAGCCGCAGCGCGGCCAAAATATCAGGCGCCGTTTGGGCTGTTATGAGCAAGGGGATCTTGCCCTCCAGCACGTCGGCTAGGACTTCGAGCCTTAAGTCTCGTGCAGGACGCTTGCTGGGATCCGGATCGCGGCGTTTGCGGCCGTATTCCTGGGCCTTGAGCAGCTCAGCCCGCAGCATGGCCACGGCCTTGGCGCGCGTTCCAGGGGAGCTGAAATTCTGCCCCACGCTGCGGCCCAAAGTGGCCGCCACCGCGGCCACAGAGTCTACGAGGGCCTCCTCCACGGTACGGCCAGCGGACTTTACGATCATAGTTTGCCCGCTGATGAGCGCTCCGGGTCCGTGGCCCGTATGCAGCGTAGTCACACCCAGGTTGCGCACCCACTCCACCAGGGCTTCCTCCGGATTGTAGGCGTCGATGGCGCGGAGCTCAGGCTGGATAGGTGCGGATCGCTCCAGCTGCATCTGATCGTGCGGCACGTTGTAGATACCCGATAGCCCCACGACCGTGCGCGCGTCGATCAGCCCCGGCGTTACGACCTTGGCCTCCAAGACCCGATATCCCGAGGGGATGCGCACGCTGGTGGCTGGGCCCACGCGCTCGATCCGTCCGTCCCGAATCAACACCACCCCGCCTCGAATCGGGGGGCCAGCCATCGTATAAAGCAGCTCCGCACGCACAGCAAGCTGCGCCCGGCTTAGGCCGCTAAAGACAAGCACGAAAAGACAAGCCCCCAAACCCACACGGTAGCTGGCGCGCATGGCTATTCCTCTCCCTCATCGTGTCCGTATGCGTCCCCCCGATAGGCCCCGTAGCCGCCCACGGCGTACTTGCGGTGCTCGGGGTTAGAGCGATCGAAAACCTTCTGGCCGTCGATCCAGGTCTGCTCCACATGCGTGTACACGCTAAAGGGATCACCCGAGAGCACCACGAAATCGGCGTCCTTGCCCGGATCAAGCGAGCCGATGCGTTGCTCCAGTCCCAGCATGCGGGCCCCGGCCAAGGTAAGCGCCTCCAAGGCCTTCTGGCGGCTCATACCGGCCCGAACCCCCATAGCGGCGGAGCGCAAAAACAGGCGAGAATCCGTAACGGCATCGTCGGTATGAAAGGCCACCTCGGCGCCGGCCTTCTCAAGGGCCGCCCCGTTCTCCCATCGGATGTCGACGGCCTCGTGCTTGCCCCCCGGAGAGTCGAGCACGATGATCGAGCAGGGCACCCGAGCCCGGGCGATCTCGTCGGCCACCTTCCAAGCCTCGCTTACGTGATGCAACACGGGCCGAAAGCCGAATTCCTGCCCCAAGCGGATGGCCGTTAGGATGTCGTCGTGCCGGTGGGTGTGAAAGTGCACGATGCGTTTGCCCTCCAGGATTTCCACCAGGGCCTCCATCTGCAGGTCTCGAGATGGCATCTTGGCCGGATCGCCCTGGGCCTGCCGGATTTTTTCGCGGTACTCGACGGCCTTTAGGAAAAGCTGTCGCACCAGAGCTGCCGACTTGGCGCGCGTACCGGGCGCAGGGGGATTACCCAGGGAGTTCGTACCATTGGCCATCTTCATGCCCCCGCACACTTCTCGCAGAGGATCTTGGCAGAAGAGCATCTCCTGGATCGTGCGGGCTGGCCGGGGCTTAACGTATACGGTCTGGCCGCTCATGAGATGACCGGATCCGGGCATGATGTTCATCGTCGTGATCCCCCCCGCACGGGCCTTCCAAAAGGTGTCATGCTGCGGATCGATCGCATCTAAAATCCGCACCTCGGGGTGCAGGGTGGCGGATCGATCCCCGCCGTCCCCCCCACCGATGTGCGAATGCGTATCGACCATGCCCGGGATGATGACCTTGCCTCGCAGGTCGAACTCCACCGCGCCGCCGGGGATCGCAACGCGCCCAGCCGGCCCCACGGCGAGAATCTTGCCGCCCTGGATCACCAGCACACCGTTCTCTATGGGCGGCCCCGAGACGGGGTAGATCGTGGCGCCCCGGAAGACGTGTGGCCGCTCTTGGGCTTGCACGGCGCCAGCCCCCCACAAAAGCACCACCAGGATCACCGCTTGCGCCCCTATTCGCATTCCCCTGCCTCCTTGGCTGTGAGTGCACGCGCGGGAATTTACGAATCCCGCCTATTCCCGGAAGGCTGTTTCAAGATTGTTACGTTTGGGGTTTGCTCACGGCCGCAAGGAGGGTTATCGTTCGGGAAACGCAGAAGGAGGACCCAACATGCGAACGCTAGGGTATCTGCCCTGGATATTGGGCTTGGGGGTCGCAGCGCAGGCTCAGACGCTTTCTGTAGCCGATTTTCTGCGCTTTCCGTTTACAAGCAATCTCACGGCCTCGCCCCGAAACGATCGGATCGCCTGGGTAAGCTACGAAGAGGGTCGGCGGGCGATCTGGACGGCCTCGGCGCCCGATTTTCGGCCCGTTCGCCTGCTGGCCTACGAACGAGACGACGGCCAGGAACTCGGGGGGCTCACCTTTAGCCCCGACGGGGAGATCCTGCTTTTCGTGCGGGGCGGCGGACCCAACCGCGCTGGAGAATATCCTAACCCCACAAGCGACCCCGAAGGAGCCGAACAGGCCGTGTGGGCTGTGCCCGTCCGGGGCGGAGAGCCCTGGAAGCTAGGCCTCGGGTCTGGTCCCGTAGTGGCCCCCCACGGCCGCGAGGCGCTCCTGGTGCGGGGAGGCCAGATCTACCGAGTGCGCCTAGACTCCCTGGACCGACAGCCGCGAGCCGAGCTCCTGTTTCGGGCGCGAGGCAACAACGGCTCCCCGCGTTACGCCCCAGACGGCCGGCGCATCGCGTTTGTGAGCAACCGCAACACGCACAGCTTCATCGGCATCTTCGACCCAGCTCAGCGCGTGATCCGCTGGATCGCCCCTGACGTGCACCGGGACACGGACCCCGTTTGGTCGCCCGATGGCCGGCAGATCGCCTTCATCCGTCGGCCGGGCGCGCTGCGGGGCGAGCGGCCCAATCTATTGGGCGGCACGCCGTTTTCCCTCTGGGTCGCAGACGTGGAAACCGGACGCGCTCGTATGCTCTGGCGCTCGCCCGCCGACGACGGGGGCTTCGCGCAAAGCTATCCGGCCGAACCCCTGCGCTGGGCAGGCGATCGCATCCTGTTTACCTCTGAACACGAGGGATGGCTGCACCTGTACAGCCTGCCGGCTTCAGGCGGGGAGCCCGTCTGCCTCACTCCTGGCAAAGCGGAGGCGGAATGGACGAGCCTAAGCCCGGATGGCCGCCTGGTTGTCTTCTCCGGCAACCACGAGGACCCCGATCGCCGCCACCTGTGGCGGGTTCCCACCAGCGGCGGCCAGGCTGAGGCGCTTACGCGCGGCTCCGGCATCGAGACCGACCCCGTGTTCCTGGCCAGCGGGCGCTATGTGGCCTTCCGACAGGCCGACGCCCGGCGCCCCCCCGCGATCGCGGTGCTGGATCTCTACACGCGGCAGAGCCGCCTTATCTGGCCCACCGCCTTGCCTGCGGCCTTTCCGATCCAGGCCCTCGTCGAACCCGAACCCGTGGTGCTGCTGACCCCGGACTCGTTTCGCATCCACGCTCAGCTGTTTCGCCCCCGAAACCTGCGGCCCGGCGAGCGCCGAGCCGCGGTGATATATCTGCATGGCGGCCCCATCCGGCAGATGCTTCTAGGCTGGCATTACTCGAGCTACTACGCCTTCTGCTACGCCTTCAACCAATACTTGGCCAGTCGCGGCTACCTGGTGCTCTCCGTTAACTTCCGGGCCGGTATCGGCTATGGGCGGGACTTCCGCCGGGCGCCTCGAACCGGACCCCGAGGGGCCTCGGAGTACCAGGACGTTCGCGCCGCCGCGCTTTATCTGCGCACGCGGCCCGACGTGGACCCCGAGCGCATCGGCCTCTGGGGAGGCTCCTACGGCGGGTATCTGACGGCCCTGGGGCTTGCGCGCAACTCCGATCTATTCCGGGCCGGCGTGGACCTGCACGGGGTGCACGACTGGGTCCTGCGCGCCACGGAATTCTCCCCCGGGGGCGGATGGGGGCTGCAGCCCGAAGAATTCGACCTGGCATACCGCTCCTCGCCCGTGGCTGAGCTGGACAGCTGGCGCTCACCCGTGCTGCTGGTGCACGGCGACGACGACCGAAACGTGCTTTTCCTGGAGACCACCGATCTGGCGCGTCGGCTCCTGGAGCGCGGCGTGCACGTGGAAACGCTCATCCTGCCCGATGAGGTGCATAGCTTTCTGCTGCATGCGAGCTGGCGGCGCGTTTTTGAGGCCGCATCCGATTTCCTGGATCGCTTCCTGGGGCGGGCGTCCGCGTCCTCGGATGGCCGCTAAAGGCGCGGGGGCGGTGCGCTTTGCAGCTCGCACCGACTCGGTCGTAATTTGCTCGAAAAAAGAATCCGGCCCATGAAGGTGTTCTTGGAAGACGTCCCCGTGGCCACAGGCACGATCTTCTGCATCGGCCGCAACTACGCCGAACACGCCCGGGAGATGCGGGCCGAAGTGCCCGAGGCGCCGATCGTGTTCCTGAAGCCCGTTACGGCCCTGTGTACAGATGGCCAGGTCTGGTATCCCCCCCAGACGCAGGAGCTGCATCACGAGGTGGAGCTCGTGGTTTTACTTGGCCGATCCGGTCAGGACATCCCGGAGCAGGAGGCGCTCGCCTACGTGGCCGGATACGGCGTGGGCATCGACTTTACGGCCCGCGATCTGCAAGAAAAAGCCAAAAGCAAAGGCCATCCCTGGGCCCTCGCTAAGGGCTTCGATAGCTTCGCCCCGGTCTCTCGATTCGTACGCGCCGAGCGGGTGCCTGACCCGCATGCGCTGCGGCTGCAGCTGTGGGTAAACGGCGAGCTGCGGCAGTCCGGTTATACGGGGGATATGCTTTACTCCATCCCCCGGCTGATCGCGTATCTGTCGAGCATCTTCACCCTGCAGGCGGGGGATTTGCTTTTCACGGGGACGCCGGCCGGAGTGGGGCCTGTGCGGCCAGGCGATGAACTGTGGGCCGTTCTGGAGGGGCTTGCCGAGCTTCGGGTGCAGGTGGGGCGCAAACGACCCGCCGTGCCGTTATGAGGACTTTTGCGGGCTTTGGGGGGATCGTACTCTTAGGTTGGGCTCTTAAGGCGCCGGCGCAGCCTCCTTTGGAGGCCGTTTTGCGCTTTGAGCAGCGACAGCCCGTCTGGTGTCAGGGCCGGTTTTCGGAGCGCCTGCTGCGACTTGAGGCCCGCTATCGGCTCGAACCCCCTAATGCCGAGGCGCCCTTCGTCTGGCTGCGCGCCACGGGCTCCGGACGGGTCAGCCTGGACTGGGCGGAGCCCAACAGCCCCTGCGCCCCGCTTTGGCACCTGGAACAAGCGACCTTCGAGGCCGAATCCCTGCCTTTGCTGCTACTGGCCCCCGAGGCAGAGCCGGATACAGTGTACTTGTACCTGTACGCCTCCCCTGAGCCGGAGCTGGGCCGCGTGCCCCTGCTGCGTCCGCAACAAGGGCCCCCTATTTTAGCCTTGCGCGAGATCCTAGAGGCCTATCGGGGGCGGGACTATCGGAGCCATCCCGGCACGGCGCGCATTTACGGGCTACCCCTTGCGCGAAGGGCGCTTCTGGAGGGCCCGGTGTGGCTGGAGCTGCGCGATTCGATTCCGGAATCCGGCTCACGCGTGCGGTTGCGCTTGGGCATCGGCCCCCCGGGCCGGCTGGAGGGCCCAATGGTGCGCCTGCTCGAAGCACCACGCTTTCTTACGGTCGGCCAGCTTGGGCGCATCCGGGTGCAGACGGATCCCCCAGGCGGGGAGCTGCGCTTTTGGGCCTCGGATACGCTCCGTACGGAGCTAATCGGCGCAGCCGACGGCCTGCAGATCATGGTCTGGGAGCCTGGCCCGGTGCGGGTGCGGATCCTGTACACGGCCCCCGACGGAGCCCGAGCCGAAACGGAGTACGCGCTCGTCGCCTATCGCACAACACTCCGATCCCCGGATGCGAGGCCTCCTTCTCTGATACTGGGCGCGCAATATCCGGATCTGCCGCCCGCACAATGGGCCTTATCGTTTCGGATCGAGCCGGAGTCGCTCCTTCCTCTGCTGCGGGTCAGTAGCTCCGAGCCCCATTCGCTGCGGGCGCGCCTGCAAAACGGCGCGCTCTGGCTTGAGGGGCTCCGGCCAGGGCGCAGTCAAGTCACCCTGCAACTGGCCGAAGGGCCCGTGCTGTGGCAAGACAGCGTGCGCGTGGGCCCGATCACGGTCCGCCCCCCCAACTGGGCCGAGCCTGTGCTAAGTCGCCCCAGCGGGGTCACGGTTCAGCTTCAGACCGGCAACCGACTCTCCTGGGAGATGCCCGTTGCCCGAGCGCCGACGACTGTCCTCTTTAGCCTGAGCGGAGAGACCGCGCTGAAGGCCCCCGGAAGGGATTCGTTGGACGTCTTCGGCCGACTGCGTTGGCCCGTCTCTGTTGTTGTACGGGCACGGTTGCCCAACTGGGCGTTGCGGGTTGATGGGCTCTTGGAGGGACGGCGGGCGCAACTAGGCCAGGTCTTAGAGGCGTACTGGCGTTACGCCGCCGGGCGTAAAACCGGCACCGCGCTCGATAGCCTCGGCCGGTGGCTTTCGGTGCGCGCCCTGCGGGATCGGTTGTGGGCCGAGCTGCGCCCCGTTGTGCGTGCCCACGCCCGCCTAGAGGGGGAACTGGTGGCCCTCTGGCGCGGAGTTTCGTCTACAGCGGCAGACACCTTGCGCCTGCTCCTAGAGGCTCCGGAGCAAACGGCCTCGTACCGCGGCTCGCTTCAGGTTCTTGAGGCCACTGCCCTTAGCCGCGACACCCTCTGGACCCCTGCCTATACGGGGCCTACTCCGACGGAAGCCCCCGTTTCCCTGATCCTGCAAGGACGGGTGCGCCTTGTTTACGCCGAGCAGGTGGAAACGGCTCGGCTGCGCACACGCCTGCCCCCGGATTTAGAACGGTCTGTGCTGGATCAGTTCTCCCCTGCCATGCTGGAGCGCGATCTAGCCCCCTATCGGGAGGCGCTGGGGGCGCTCCTGCGCACAGGCTTTGCGCGTCTGGAGGTGAACCTATCGCCTCCGAGCCTGGAGCCCGCCGAGGGGGCCCGCTGGCTGCTGCTCTTTCCGCAAAACCCGCAAAACGCCCCGAAGTAGCCTAAGCAAGGAACTTCACCCATGAAGCGCAAAACGTATGAGTTCAAGCTCATCCGGTACAAGGAGGCCGGCCCCCTGCTGGAGGCGGAGCTCAACCGCCTGGGCCAAGAGGGATGGAAGCTGCACACCGTGACGTTCAACCAGGAGGGGCGTCCGGATTACTTCATCTTCGAGCGCAAGCAGCAGGCCGAAGACGAGGACTAACGGCGCGCTCTACGGCGTAAACTCGTGCAGCCGCTCCAGGGTTCGGGCTAGCAGGCGGATGCTGGCCTGTATATCGGCTACGTGCGCCATCTCCGTTACGCTGTGCACGTAGCGCGTCGGCGTGGACAGACAACCCGCGATCACCCCGTCGCCGCTCAAGTACTGGATCCCCGCCGTGTCCGTGCCGCCGGCCGGGGAGACGTCGAGCTGATACGGAATCTGGTGTACTTCGGCCACCGCGATCAAGAACTCGATCAGCCGGGCGTCGGCGATGGCGCTGGCGTCCATGACCTTGATCGCCGTCCCTTTGCCGAGCCGGCACTGCTGTTCAGGCTCCGCAATGCCTGGGATGTCGTTGGCCAGCGTAATATCGAGCGCGATGCCCACGTGAGGCTGCACTTGACGTACCACCACGCGAGAGCCGCGCAATCCGACCTCCTCCTGCACGGTGAAGACCGCGTAAATGTCCACCTCGTGCTCTCCAAGTTCTCGAAGGGCTTCGAGAAGCACGAAAACGCTCAGCCGGTTGTCCAGGGATTTGCCCGTGATCGTATCGCCTACGCGTACGAGCTCGCGCTCCCGCGTGATCACGTCGCCTACCCGAACCAGCTCGCGCACACGCTCAGCCGGTAACCCCAGGTCGACGAAAAACTCCTTGAGCTCCGGCACCTTCTTGCGCTCTTCCTGCGTCATCACGTGCACGGGCTTGGTGCCCAAAACCCCTAATAGCGTCTGACGGCCATGCACGAGCACGCGCTGCGCCACGAGTGTCTTGGGATCAAACCCCCCCAGGGGCACAAACCGGATGAAGCCGCGGTCGTCGATATGGTTTACCATGAAGGCGATCTCATCCATGTGCGCGGCCAAGAGCACGCGCCGGTCCCGGCGGCCCCGCTTGCGCGCGATCACGTTGCCCAAGGCATCTACGCGGACCTCATCAACCAGGGGCTGCACGGTTTCCAAAACGACCTCCCGGATCGGCGCCTCGCGGCCGGGGGCGCCGGGGGTCTCCACAATGCGTTTGAGCAGCGCAAAGCGCTCCATTTTCGGCCTCCTCAACTACAAGAGCGGCCAAACCTACGTTCGGGCCCTCGCAAAGTGCAATACAAAAAAAGAACGGAGCGCCAAGGAGCGCTCCGTCGCGAATCGTTATGATAGGGGGTATTTAACTCTTCAACCGGAAGCGCACAGGCAAGGTCATCTGCACGCGCACGGGCCGACCCCGCTGCTTGCCTGGCTTGAATTTGGACTCCTGCACAGCGCGCAGGGCTTCCTCATCGCAGCCCGCCCCGATGCCTTTGATTACCTGAGCATTCGTGACGTTGCCGTTTTCGTCCACCACAAACTGCACCATCACCGTCCCCTCCACGCCGGCCTTGCGGGCGATCTCCGGATAGCGGATCCGCCGCTGCAGTCCCTCTAGGCCCCCGATCAGCTCGGGCATCTCCTCGACGATCACGAACACCTCGGGCTCCGGCTCCGGCTCCTTCTGCTGCGGGGCCGCGGGCGGAGGTGGCGGGGGAGGCGGTAAGTTCGCGGCCTGCTGGTTGAGCTCGGATTCAAAGCGCACGTCCTCCTCTTCCAGCAGCTTATCGTCCGGCACCTCTACCGGCACCGGCGGAGGCGGCGGTGGAGGCGGCCGATCGACCTGTTTGGTCTGCTCGATCTCCTCCATCTTTACGGTCTCTTGCGGCTTCTCCACGATCACAAACTCAGATCTGGGCCGCAGGTCCAGCCGGAACGCCACCACCAGCAACAGCAGCGCCACCACCAAACCGATCTCCATGAACAGCGTATACCGCCGCCGGAGATCAGCCTCGGGCGCCTTGCGACGTAACCGCATGATGCCTCGCTCCTCTATTATCGATTCGGCATGATGGTTTTCGACCGCTTACCCATTCGGGAGGCTCTTAAACCTACGCACAGCCCCAGCGAAAGTCAACTCCATCGCTCCGTTTCGACGCCCTTACGATCGTTCGTTTCTTACGTTTTAGACTCTCCCGGCCACAAAGAGTTTCCCCAGAAGAGCCCGCAAGCATTCGAAGCGGTGATAGCTCCACAGCCCCAGTCCAAAACCCACCAGATCGGCCAGGACATCGGCCCACTCGGCCTCACGGCCCGGGACGTAGACGGCCTGCAGCGCTTCGGTGCCAGAGGCCCAGAGCGCGGCCAGAGCTATGGTCACACCATAGCGGGCTTTGCTCATGGGCTCCCAGGCCCAGGCCCACAGCCAGGCCCAGATCAGAAACAGCCCCAAATGCCCAATTTTGTCAAGCGAAAACCACGACAAATCCGGAAGCCGACCGCCCGGAATGGCCAGCAAGACGGTGATAAGAGCCCCCCAAAGCAGGGCCGGAAGCCAACGCGGCAGACGCATCAGGGGATCCCCGCCTCGAGATTGGCTAGGATGTCCCCGGCGAGCAGATTTCGGGGACCCGCCTCCGCCGCTAAGCCCCCCACGAACAGGGCGGCCACCGCGGCCCGCTCCGGATCCAGACCCTGGGCAAGCAGGCCGGCGATCAGGCCGGCCAGAACATCCCCTGAGCCAGCCGTAGCCAGCCGTTCATCCCCGGTTGGGTTGATCCAGAGCCGGCCTTCGGGCGTGCCCACCACAGAGGGCATACCCTTGAGCACGAGCACCACGCCCCAGGAGCGAGCCCAGTGGCGGGCGAGCTCCGCTCGGGCGCGTCGGACCTGTTCGGGGTCCACGCCTGCAAGCCGAGCAAACTCTCCCGCGTGCGGAGTAAGCACCCAGGGTTTGGGGGAACCGTCGAGCAGCTCGCGTCGCTCGGACAGCGCAAACAGCCCGTCGGCGTCGACCACAATCGGCAGGCTTCGGTGTTCGGAAAGCAATTGGGCTACCAGGGCTGTGGTCTGGGGGTGCCGGCCTAGGCCTGGCCCGATGAGCCCCGCTCGGCTCCGGGCGAGCTCCTGACGCGCAGAGGCGAGCGCGGCCATGGACAGGGTTCCGGTCTCCGTCTCGGACAGCGCGCGCGTCATGACCTCCTGGGTTTTGGCGGCCAATAGGGGGGCCACGGAGACCGGAGCGCCTATCACCACGGCCCCTGCGCCGATGCGCGCTGCGGCCTGGGCCGCCAACACGGGAGCGCCGGTAAGGCCCGGGCTTCCGGCCAGCACAAAGAGACGCCCAACCTGATACTTGTGCGCCCCAGGCCTTCGACGAGGCCAATGCGCGGCCACCCAAGGACCGGTGGCCGCGAAGGTCTGCACCTCCGCAAGGAGCGCGTCCGGAATGCCGATATCGGCCACCCAGATGCGGCCGGAAAGGTGCCGGCCCTCGTCCAAAAGCAGCCCGCGTTTCAAACAGGCCATTGCGACCGTATCCCAGGCCCGCACGGCCTGGCCCTGCTCGGCCCCTGTGTCACTGGAAAGGCCGCTGGGCACGTCCACAGCCACCACGGGGCGCCCGGAGCGGTTCATCCACGCGATCATATGCTTGAGCGCCCCCTCTACGGGCCGCTTCACTCCGGTGCCCAATAGAGCGTCCACGAGGATCATGGAGGGCTCCACGGGGCCCGCATCGGGCCAAAGGCTCCAACTCCAGCGCGATCGGCAGCTGAAGCCGATCTCAAGCAGCCGCTCCCAGGCCGCGCGGGGTTCGCCGGAGAGCTCCTCTGGAGGCACAGCCAGGATCACGTGCACCCGGCGGCCGGCCTCAAGCAGGTACCTGGCGGTCACCAGCCCGTCGCCCCCGTTGTGCCCTTTTCCGCATAGGACCCAGACGGGCCTCATAGGGTAGCGGCGCTCTAGCAGCTGAGCCACGGATCGGCCGGCTAACTCCATAAGAATGCACACAGCGAGCCCCAATCGTTCGGCAGCGGCCGTATCAGCCCGGCGCATCTCCTCGGCCGTCAGCACGCGCCATGGGCGTTCGGGCACCCGGCCCTCGAGCGTATAGAGCTTCATCTGGCGTATAGCTTCCAACCCCAACACAACAGGCCATATGTCGCCCCGAAGCCGTATAGGGCCCCGATAGCGGTCTGCGCCCAGCTATGAGCGCGCAGGGTCAGACGCGCCCACATGAGCGCCGGCACCAGTCCCAAAAGCCCCCAAATGAGCGGATCCCAGCTGAGCCGGTGCCCATATCCGGGCAGGGGATGACGCAGAAAGAAGACCAACACGGCCAGCGCTCCCGATAAACCCATCAGGTGCACGCTGATCTTCCACCATAGGTTGATGACCATCGCCACGATCGTATTTACGAGGTATGCTCCCATAATCCAAGCCGTGGGCTCCCAACCCGGGGGTCGCCACCAGAGCACCATCAGCAACGCCAGCGCATACGAAACAACCCCCCACGCGAACGGTCTGGTGCGCTTCAGGCGCTGCGGCACATCCAGACTTTCGATCCAGCCTTGGCGCAACAGGTAGACTAGGTACAGAAGGGGTAGTACGGTGAAATGGAGCGTGACCAGCCCCAGCACAAGCCAGCGCTCATGCCCTGAGATGCCCCAATGCCACAGCAATAGCGCAAAAACGAGCGGCGGAAAAACGAAGGGGTTTAAGCTGTTCGACAGCGCTGTCGCGATCCGCCATGCCACGGAGGCCCCTGACGGATCCTCGGAAACCGTAGGTGGGCGTGGTGCGCTAGCCATGGCCGTAAGATAGCGCACACGCCTCGGAGAGGCCAAAAAAATCCGCCCCCTTCTAGATTGAGAAAAGGGAGCGGATCGGTAAAAGGCGCTTGGAGGTCCGGGATCAAGCCTCCCAGGTCAGGATGTCCGCTTCGCTCTTGGGGCGCGTCTTCCACGCCTCCGCTTCCGGAAGCGGATCCTTTTTGGAGGTGATGTTCATGCCCAGAGCCTTCCACTCTTCAGCCAGCTGGGCGTTGATGTCTTTGTAGTGGGCCCACTTCTCGGGCAGCTCGTCTTCCGGATGGATCGCGCTTGTGGGGCAGACCGGCACACAGGCCCCGCAGTCGATGCACTCATCCGGATGGATGACAAGCATATTCGGCCCCTCATAGAAGCAGTCCACGGGGCAAACCTCGACACAATCTGTGAATTTGCAGTTGATGCAGGGCTCGGCGACGACGTGTGGCATGATGACGGTCTCCTGTTAGCCGGTTAGCCGTATGTGCCGCATGGCGTCCGTAAGAAAACACGCCGCCTGAGCAGGCGCAAGACGCACAAGAAATTTATACTCGGTCCAGATTCAAGCCGAATGCGCCTCACCGGGCCTGATCGGGCGTGGGGAAGGCGAAATCCGCGTAGCTCCGCTCGGCCGTGCCGAACCATCGGTAGGCCAATTCACGAAATCGCCTCCAAGCATCGTAGAGCTTTCGGTATGTGGGCTCGCGCGCGGCTTGTTCTTCGTACAAGCCGAAGGCGATGCGTTGGGCCGCTTGCAGGATATCCTCAGGAAAACGCCGCAGCTGCACGCCGGCCTGCCGCAGCCGCTCCAGAGCTAGCGGGTTTTGCTGATCATAATGGGCCAACATAGCCAGGTTGGCCTCATAGGAGGCCACCTCAATGGCCTGCTGATAGGCCCGGGGCAGCCGGTCCCAGGCCGAGCGGTTGACGTAAAACGACAGACAGGCGCTGGGCTCCCACCAGCCCGGGTAGTAGTAAAAACGGGCCACTTTATGAAAACCCAGTTTCTCATCATCATACGGCCCCACCCATTCGGCCGCATCGATGGCCCCGCGTTCCAGCGCCGGATAAATGTCCCCGCCAGCCAGCACCTGCACGGTCGCGCCCAGACGGCTCATGACCTCACCCCCTAAGCCGGGGATGCGCATCTTAAGCCCCCGCAGGTCGGTTGCGGAGCGGATCTCCCGGCGAAACCAACCGCCCATCTGGGCCCCCGTGTTGCCCCCCGGAAACGTGAGGATGTTGAAGTCCGCAAACACCGCACGCAGTAGCTCCAACCCCCCTCCGTAATACAGCCAGGCGTTGTGCTGACGCGCCGTAAGCCCGAAAGGCAGCGTGGTGTCGAAGGCCAAGGCGGGGTTTTTGCCCGTAAAATAGTAGCTGGCCGTATGGCCTATCTGGACCGTACCCTGTTGCACGGCGTCGAGCACCTGCAGGCCGGGCACCAGCTCTCCGGCCGGGTAGACGCGGATCCGAAACCGCCCTTCGGTAAGCGCCTCCACGCGTCGAGCCAGGATTTCGGCCGCGCCGAAGATCGTGTCCAGACCTCGCGGGAAACTGGAAGCCAACCGCCAGCTGATGCGCGGCTGCGTGATCACAGCCGGGCCTGTCTGCTCAGACCGAGATCGACAGCCCGCCAACCAAGCCGCTCCACCGGAGGCGGCCAGCGCTAAAAACGCCCGTCGTTTCATCGCCATAAACCCCCCTCTTTGGCCGAAAACCTTGCCATGATACGCGGGGAGCGCAAGCCAGAGCAAGCTTTTTTAAGCCCTCTTGACCCGCCATCGGCCCCCGAGCCGTATTTTAGCGTCCGAACCGAAGGAGGCATCATCATGTCCCGCTGGGTTTCCGCAGAAGAGGCTGTCTCGATAGTGCGCTCCGGACATCGGGTCTATATCCACAGCGCGGCTGCTGCACCCCGGGTGCTCATCGAAGCCCTGGTGGCGCGAGCCTCTGAGTTGCGCGACGTCGAAATCGTGCACCTGCACACGGAAGGGCCCGCGCCGTATGCCGATCCGGCCTATGCGAGAAGTTTCCGCGTCAACGCCTTGTTCGTGGGGGCCAACGTCCGGCAAGCCATCAACGAGGGCCGAGGCGACTACGTGCCGATCTTTTTAAGCGAAGTCCCTAGCCTGTTTCGGCGAGGGATTTTACCGCTGGACGTGGCGCTCATCCACGTCTCCCCGCCGGATCGACATGGATTCTGCTCCTTGGGGGTCTCTGTAGACGCTACGCGCGCAGCCGTTCAGTCCGCCCGCTACGTCATCGCACAAGTCAACCCCCAGATGCCGCGCACACATGGCGACGGGCTCATCCACGTAAGTCAGCTATATGCCATGGTGGAGGTCGATGAGCCCCTTCCGGAGGTGCATCCCTCACCCCCGACGGAGATCGAGACCCGGATCGGCCGCTACGTGGCGGAGCTCGTCGAAGACGGAGCCACGCTGCAAATAGGCATCGGCGCCATCCCTAACGCCGTGCTTGCGGCCTTGAAGCAGCATCGGGACCTGGGCGTGCATACGGAGATGTTCTCCGACGGCGTGATCGATCTTGTGGAAAGGGGCGTGATCACAAACGCGCAAAAACGCGTACATCCCGGTAAGATCGTGGCCGGCTTCGTCCTGGGCAGCCGCCGGCTTTACGATTTCGTCGACGACAACCCCATGGTGGCCTTGTTGGATATCGCCTACGTAAACGACACGGCCGTCATCCGCCGCAACCCCAAGGTAACGGCCATCAACAGCGCCATCGAGGTCGATCTCACGGGCCAGGTCTGCGCCGATTCGATCGGCACCTATCAGTACTCCGGCGTGGGTGGACAGATGGACTTCATCCGGGGTGCTTCCCTATCGGAGGGGGGAAAACCTATCATCGCGCTGCCCTCCGTGACGAGCAGGGGAGAATCCCGGATCGTGCCCTACCTGAAAACGGGAGCCGGGGTGGTGACCACGCGCGCACATGTACACTACGTGGTCACGGAATACGGCATCGCCAACCTGTACGGGAAAAACCTGCGCCAGCGAGCTCAAGCGCTGATCCAGGTCGCCCATCCCATGCACCGAGATTGGCTCTGGAAGGCCATGCAGGAACGCTTTAAGGGCACAGGCTTGTAACGAAGACGCATTACGCCTTGCTTTTCTTGGGGCGCTGTCCTAAACTCCGGCCGCCTGTTCTTTGTGAGGAGGAGCGCATGCGGAGACTAGCGCGCCTCTGGGCCGGAATCGACAAGCTGAGCGAAATCGCGGGCCGGATCGCCTATTGGGCGATTCTTCTCATGGTGCTCGTGGGCACCTATAACGCCGCGGCCCGCTACGCGGGACGGGCTCTAGGAAGGAGCCTGACCTCCAACGCCTACCTGGAGCTGCAGTGGTACTTGTTTAGCGTGCTCTTTCTGCTGGGCGCCTCTTATGCGCTGCGGCACGGAGCGCATGTGCGGGTGGACGTCTTCTACGGCCGCTTCTCCCCCCGGACCCGAGCCTGGATGGAACTCCTCGGCATGCTGCTCTTTGTGCTGCCCTTCTGCGCGAGCGTGCTCTACTTCTCCTGGCCTTCGGTGCTGAGCTCCTGGCGGCTGCGCGAGATGTCCCCGGATCCCGGCGGGCTGCCCCGGTACCCCATTAAAACGGTCATCTTGGTCGGGTTTCTGCTGCTGGGCCTGCAGGCGATCGCAGAGGCGATCAAACGCTGGGCCTGGCTGCGGGGGCGCGCTACGCCGTGGACCCCGCCTCGGGCCGGAGAGGGCCTATGAACGGGGACTGGCTAGCCCCCCTTATGTTTCTAGCGGCGCTGGGGCTCATCTTCGCCGGCTTCCCTGTGGCCTTCGCGTTGGGGGGCGTAGCCCTGCTGTTCGCTTTTCTGGGGGTGGAACTGGGCTACTTCGATTGGCATCTGCTGCTGGCCATACCGGAGCGCATCTTCGGCGTGATGGCCAACTATACGCTTCTGGCCGTGCCGTTTTTCATTTTCATGGGCTCCGTCCTGGAGCGCTCCGGGTTGGCCGAGGACCTGCTGGAGACGATCGGCCGGCTCTTCGGCCCCCTGCGGGGCGGCCTGGCCCTGGCTGTGGTGTTCGTGGGCACCCTGCTGGCCGCCGCTACCGGAGTGGTGGGGGCCTCGGTGGTGGCCATGGGCTTGATCTCGCTGCCCGTTATGCTCCGCTACCGCTACGATCCGCGCCTGGCTACGGGCGTCATCACGGCTTCTGGCACCCTGGGGCAAATCATCCCTCCGAGCGTGGTGCTGATCGTGCTAGGCGATCAGATGGGCATCTCGGTGGGCGATCTCTTCCTGGGCGCGCTTGTACCCGGTCTCATCTTAGCCGGCCTATACGCCCTGTACGTGGCCGCGGTGGCCTTGCTGCGCCCCTCCAGGGCCCCGGCCTTGCCGCCAGAGGCGCGCACGCTCGACGGAAGAGCGCTCCTACTGCGCGCCCTTCAGGTCATGGCCCCTCCGCTTGCGCTCATCCTAGTTGTGCTGGGCGGCATCTTCGTGGGCTTGGCCACGCCAACGGAGGCCGGCGCTCTGGGCGCAACGGGCGCCTTGGGGCTAGCCTTGCTGCGGGGTCGACTCTCCCGGCGGGCCCTGCGCGAAAGCCTGGATCAGACGGCTCGGTTAGTGGCCATGGTCATGATGCTCCTTATCGGTTCGACGGTCTTCGCGCTCGTCTTTCGGGGCCTGTACGGAGACGTCTGGATCGAAAACCTGCTCACGGGCCTGCCGGGAGGCCGAGTGGGCCTGCTCGTGGTCGTGAACGCGGCCGTTTTCCTGTTGGGGTTCTTCCTGGATTTCTTCGAGATCGCCTTCATCATTTTGCCCCTGATCGTGCCCGCGGCCCAGGCCCTGGGCATCGATTTGGTCTGGTTTGGGGTCATGCTGGGCATGAACCTGCAAACGTCTTTCCTTACACCCCCGTTTGGTTTTGCGCTCTTCTACCTGCGCGGGGTGACCCCGCCGGAGGTGCAGACGCTGGACATGTATCGGGGTGTTGTGCCCTTTATCGGGCTGCAACTGGTGGCCCTTCTGCTTGTGATCTTGTTTCCGGAACTGGTCTTGGGGCTTCGCCGATGAAGCGCTGGGCGGTCGTTCTGCTCTGGTCTGTGATCGCGGCCGCCTTTGTGGGGCCGGGCACGGTGACGACGGCCGCGGCCGCCGGGGCCCGGTATGGACTTGCGCTGCTTTGGACGCTAGGCTTTTCGCTGGTGGCCTGCTGGGTGCTGCAAGAGGCCGCCGCGCGGCTTGCGATTCAATCCGGCCTCCCCTTGGGTGAGGCCCTGCGTGCGCGTTTCAGCGGGCCTTCCGGTTGGCTTGTGCGCGGCCTCGCCTTAGGTGCCATCGTGTTGGGCTGCGCCGCCTTTCAAGTGGGCAACATCCTGGGCGCCGTGGCCGGCCTAGAGCTCGCCTTAGCCGTTTCGGGCCTTCCGCTTGCGATCGCTGTAGCCCTCTGCTCGGGGCTTCTGTTGTGGATCGGAACGATCGCCACGCTCACGCGCCTGCTCGGGGCCCTAGTGGCCTTCATGGGGGTGGCATTTTTCCTGACGGCCTGGCGCGTACACCCGCCGGATTGGACCTGGCTAAAGGGGCTGCTTTGGCCCGCCCTACCCTCTGGAGCCGAGGCCCTGGCCGTGGGGCTTGTGGGCACCACGGTTGTGCCCTACAACCTGTTTCTGGGCTCGCGCCTGGCGCGGGGTCAGGACCTGGGGCTTACGCGCCTGGGGCTGGCCGTGTCCATCGCGGTCGGCGTGTTCATCTCCATGGCGATCCTGGTGACGGGTTCGGCCATCTCGGGGGCCTTCTCGTATCGGGCCCTTGCGGAGGCGCTCGCCTCCCAACTTGGCCCCTGGGCCCGGACCTTGTTCGCCTTGGGGCTTTTTGCGGCGGGCTTTAGCTCCGCCCTTACCGCGCCCACGGCCGCCGCCATCACCGCACGCGGGATTTTGGCCCGAAATCCGGCCAGATGGACCGAGCGCAGCGCACCCTACCGGGCCGTGCTCTTCGGCGTATGGGCCGTGGGGGTGCTGTTCGGCCTTCTGGGAGTGCGCCCCATACCGGCCATTCTGGCGGCCCAGGCCTTAAATGGGGTGCTACTGCCTATCGCGGCCGTCTTTCTGTGGCTGTCCGCCAACGATCCTGCGCTTATGGGCCCGGCCCGCAACGGGCTGTGGGCGAACGCGCTCACGGCCCTAATCGTGTCCGTGGCCACGATGCTGGGCCTACAGCATGTGCTGAGCGCCGCGCGCACGGCCGGGCTCTGGGCCCTTTCTGAGGCCGCCTCCGTGCGCATAGCCGGCCTGATGGCGCTTCTCGTAACGGCCCTGGCTTGCTGGAAGCTCCTTAGCCGGCGCAACCGCCCATGAGCTACCGCATCGGCATCGACATCGGGGGCACGTTTACGGATTTCGTAGTCTACGAACCCGAAACGGGTCGGCTTTGGACGTTTAAGCGGTTTTCAACGCCCTCGAACCCCGCCCAGGCCGTGCTAGAGGGCCTGCGCGCGATCGGCCCGGGGGCGCATGCGATTGTGCACGGCTCGACCGTGGCCACAAACGCCCTGCTGGAGCGCAAGGGTGCTCGAACGGCCTTCGTCACCACCGAGGGCTTTCGGGACCTGCTGCACATCGGTCGGCAGAACCGGGAAGCCCTGTACGATCTGGCCGCCCGGCGGACAGAACCCCTTGTACCCCGAGCCTGGTGCTTTGAGGTGCCCGAGCGCGTCGGAGCCGACGGGAGCATCCTGCGGGCGCTTGAGGATTCCGCCTTGCCGGGCCTGGTTGAGGCGCTGCGCCGGATCCGCGCCGAATCCGTGGCCGTCTGCCTGCTGTTTTCGTTTCTGCGCCCCGAACACGAACGCCGCATAGGCGAAGCCCTCCGCGCGGCGGGGCTGCGGGTGACGCTTTCGGTCGAGGTGTTGCCGGAGTTTCGGGAATACGAACGCGCCAGCACCACGGTGGCGAGCGCCTACGTGGCCCCGATCTTGGATCGGTATCTAAGCGGCCTAGAGCGGGCCCTGGGGGCCCACTCCTTTCGTGTGATGCAATCCAACGGGGGCCTGATGCGCTCCGAGGAGGCGCGAGCGCAGGCGGTGCGCTGCGCGCTTTCGGGCCCGGCTGGCGGCGTAATCGGGGCCCAATACGTGGCGGCCCTGTGCGGACAAACGCAACTTATCACCCTCGACATGGGGGGCACCTCCACGGACGTGTCCCTGTTGCCGGGAGAGCTGCCCCTTACGACCGAGGGCGCGATCGGCGGCTTGCCCATTCGCGTGCCCATATTGGACATCCACACAATCGGCGCGGGGGGTGGCTCCATAGCCTCGGTCGATCCCGGGGGCGCTCTGCGCGTGGGCCCTCAGAGCGCAGGGGCCGATCCGGGTCCGGCTTGCTACGGGCGGGGCGGCACATGGGCCACGGTCACAGACGCGCACGTGGTGCTGGGGCGCCTAGTGCCCGAGCGCTTCCTGGGCGGCGCCTTTCGGCTTCAGCAAGAGGCGGCGGCCGAGGCGCTGGCGCGTCTGGCGCGCGCGCTGCGACTTGAGACGCCCGCTGGCCTCAGCTCCGCTCAGGCCGCCGCCTGGGGGGTGCTTCAGGTGGCCCATGCGCACATGGAGCGCGCCCTGCGCGTGATCTCGGTCGAACGCGGCTACGATCCGCGCGACTTTGTGCTCGTCTCCTTCGGGGGGGCTGGCCCTCTGCACGCGGTCGAACTAGCCCAGAGCCTGGGCATCCGGCGCGTGCTTGTGCCTGCCTACGCCTCGGTGCTTTCGGCCTTGGGGATGCTCGCGGCCGACGTGCGACGCGACTACGTGCAAACGGTGATGCTGCCGGAGCAAACCGCTTACGGAGAGCTTGCGCGTCGCTTCGGCCCCCTGTTGCGAAGGGCCCGCCAGGAGCTGCGTCGGGAGGGTTTCTTTGGATCCCGGATGCTGCTGGAGCGCTACCTGGAGGTGCGCTATGTGGGGCAAAGCTACGAGCTGCGCATCCCGTTTAGCCGATCCTGGCGCAAAGCCTTCGATGGAGCCCACAGGCGCGCCTACGGACACGCCGATCCGACGGCCCCGGTGGAGATCACCAACCTGCGCCTGCATGCGGTGGGCCTCACAACCCCTCCTAAATTGCCGGAGCTGGAGTCCGCAGGACCGGAGCCCGAGCCCGGGGCCTTGCTGGAGGAGCGTCCGGTCGTGGTGGAGCGCTCCCTTCGGGTGATCCCCGTTTACAATGGATCGGCCCTGCGGCCCGGAAACCGGCTCAAGGGCCCCGCCCTGTGCGTGCGCCCCGACACCACGGTATACCTACCGCCTCGGAGCGCAGCCTACGTGGACCGCTTCGGCAACCTGCTGGTGGAGCTACCGTGATGGACGCCGTGCGGCTGGAGATCTTCCGGCATCTTCTGGCCTCCGTGGCCGAGGAAATGGGGGCTGTGCTGCGTCGATCCGCCTTCTCGCCCAACATTAAGGAGCGTCGCGATTTCTCCTGCGCGCTCTTTACGCCTAGGGGAGAACTGCTGGCGCAGGCCGCGCATATCCCCGTACACCTGGGCGCCATGCCCCTCTCCGTGCAGGCTTGCCTGGAGGCCTTTCCAGAGCTTGAGCCGGGCGATGCGGTGCTGCTCAACGACCCCTTCCGAGGGGGCACGCACCTGCCGGATCTCACGCTTGTACATCCCGTCTTCGTAGCAGGTCGGCTCTGGGGCTTTGTGGCAAGCCGGGCCCATCATGCCGACATCGGGGGCATGCAGCCGGGTTCGATGCCGCTGGCGCGCGAGATCTACCAGGAGGGCTTGGTGATCCCGCCGGTCAAGCTGCTGCAAGCCGGCCGCCCCAACCCGGCGGTTTGGGAGCTGATCCTGGCAAACGTGCGTACCCCGGAGGAGCGCCGCGGGGACCTGCGGGCCCAGCTGGCCGCAGGCGAGCGCGGCGTGGCCCGCTTCGAGGAGCTTGTGCGCAAATACGGCCCCGAACTCGAAGCCGCCATGGAGGCGCTGCTGGATTACGCCGAGCGCCTTATGCGCCGGTTTCTGTCCGAACTGCCCGACGGCACCTATCGCTTTGAAGACGCCCTAGATGACGACGGCTTCTCCCGAGAGCCGCTGCCGATTCGGGTGGCCGTCACGATATCCGGATCCGAGGCCACGGTTGATTTCTCCGGCACCGCCCCGCAATGCGCAGGCCCCCTGAACGCGGTGCGGGCCATCACGGTATCGGCCGTCTATTACGTCTTTCGGGCGCTCATCGGCCAGGATGTGCCCACAAACGCGGGCTGCCTGCGTCCGATTCGGATCCTAACCGAGCCCGGATCGCTTCTGGACGCCCGACCCCCCGCGGCCGTGGCCGGCGGCAACGTGGAGACCTCGCAGCGGATCGTAGACGTGGTTTTGGGGGCCCTGGCGCAGGCGCTTCCGGATCGCATACCGGCCGCCTCGCAGGGCACGATGAACAACTGGAGTATCGGAGGCTGGGATCCGTTTCGCCAGCGCCCCTACGCCTACTACGAAACCCTAGCTGGCGGGGCCGGGGCCATGCCGGATCGGGACGGCAGCTCGGCCGTGCACACGCACATGACCAACACGCTCAACACCCCGGTTGAAGCGCTCGAGTACGCTTATCCGTTTCGCATCACCCGCTACGGGATCCGAGATGGCTCCGGGGGCCGAGGCCTGCGCCACGGAGGCGATGGCCTGGTGCGGGAGCTTGAGCTGCTGGCCCCGGCTCAGATCACGATCCTGGCCGAACGAAGGCGCCGGCCCCCCTACGGGCTCGCAGGCGGGGAGCCGGGCGCGCCCGGAAAGGCGATCTGGATACATCAGGGCCGGCGACGCCGGCTTTCCGGCAAAGTCAGCTTCTGGGCCCAGGCGGGAGATCGGATTCGGATCGAAACCCCGGGCGGCGGCGGATGGGGCGCTCCCGCAAAAAGCCGCTACGGCTCCGGGGCGAGCGTAAAGTAAAACGTCGCCCCCTCTCCGGGCCGGCCCTCGGCCCAGATGCGGCCGCCGTGCCGGCGCACGATCCGTTCAACCGTGGCCAGCCCAACGCCCGTGCCCTCGTAGTCGGGTTCCAGACGCGTAAAGGGCTGAAAGATGCGCTCCGCCTGAGCCGGATCAAAGCCTATCCCGTTGTCCCGTACGTAGTAGATCGGCGATCCAGACCCCCGTAAAACCCCCAGTTCTATATAGGCCTGGGGGCGCGTTCGGGTGTACTTCCAGGCGTTCTCCAGCAGATTCTGCAACAGCAGGCGCAGCAGGCCGGCATCGCCCTCGACGAAGAGATCATCGGCGATCTTCCAGAGCACGGCCCGCTGGGGATCGGACTGCTGTAGCAGCTCGGCGATCTCGCGCGCAAGAGCAGACAGATGCACCCGCTCCCGGACGAGCTCGACCCGGCTGATGCGGGAAAGCCGCAACAGGTCGTCGATAAGCAGCCCCATGCGCTGCGCGCCGGCCCGAATACGGTCCAGATAATACCGAGCCTCTGGATCGAACCGATCCCCGTAGTCTTCCAACAAGGCTTGACTGAAGCCGTCGATGGCCCGCAGCGGAGCGCGCAGGTCATGCGATACGGAGTAGCTAAAGGCCTCTAACTCTCTTAAAGCCGCCTCCAGCGCCGCGGTGCGCTCGCGCACACGGCGCTCTAGCTCCCGGTTAAGTTGGGCAAGCTCCGCCTCGACCCGCTTGCGATCCGTTATATCCAGCGCCGTAAAGATCAGAGCCGGCTTGCCTTGCCAGGATATGGGCCCGACAGTGAGATCAACCCACCGAAGCTGACCGTTGGCGTCCCTTACGCGCAGTTCAGCGTGCCGCAGGCGAAGCTCGTCTCCGCGGGCTAGCTTCCGCAGGGGCAGGAGCTTTCGCTCTTCGGGAGGCAGGATTTGCCAAAAACGCAGCCTCGGCAGATGCTCCAGCCGATATCCCAAGACGTGCTCACAGGCCGGATTGGCATAAGCGATGCGCCCCCCTTGGTAGACCAACACGGCCGCCGCTGTTTGCTCCGCTAGCGTACGAAAGCGCTCCTCCGACTCTTGAAGCGCCTCCTTAAGCGCTTTTATAGCCGTCACATCCACGGCCACCACGAGCCGGGCCTCTCGACCCTCCCAGTTTATGGGATGGGAGGTGAGGTCAACCCACAGCAGAGAGCCGTCCTTGCGTAGATGCCGCCAAAGCCCGGAAAACTCCGTGCCCGGCAAGTTGCGCGCAAGCGAGCTGCGCAACCGCTCCCAGTCCTCTCGGGGTCGGATGTCGAAGAGCGTAAGCTCCAGAAACTCTTCGCGGCTGTAGCCGTACCGCCGCAGCGCCGTTTCGTTGACGGCCAAAAAGCGATGCGTCTGCACATCGTATATCCACATCGCATGCGGGTTGTGCTCAAACATATACCGATACAGAGCCTCGGAGCGGCGCAGGCGCTCCTCTAGCTCCTTTTGCTCGGATACGTCTAGGACCACCTTGAGGATTTGCGCAGAGCTCTGCGGGTCGACGCTTCGTGTCAGTCGGCAAGCCACAAGCGCCCAGAAAAAGCCGCCATCGGCTCGCAGGAAGCGCTTCTCGTAGCGGAGCGTCTCGGTCTGTTCGGAGCACAGCCGTAGCAGCATCTGCTCTGTATGAGCCCGATCGTCCGGATAGGTCAGCTGTAGGATCTCCTGTCCTAAGAGCTCCTCCGGCTGGCGGCCCCATAGCTCCGCCAGGCAGCGGTTAACGAACCGAATCCGCCCTTCTAGGTCTAAAAGGGCGATCCCCACATGGGGCACCTCGAGCAGATCCCGAAGCCGAGGCTCGCCCTCTTGAGCCCGCTCGTAAGCCCTCTGGACCTGGCGCAGCAAAACGTACAAGATTAGACCGCTTGCCAACACAAAGGCCATATCTTTTACGATCTGAAACCTCCAAAACCGCTGACCGAGCAGAAAATCCGAAGCGCCGATCCAAATCACCCCCCCTAAGATGTAGGCCAAAGGCAGACGCCGGATGATGCGACCGAACCGGAGGGCTTCCCCTTTCATATGGACTCGTCCGGGGGAGGCTCGTTGAGAAGAAGCCAATAAAGCCCGATATGCGCCACCGCCTCTGCAAAGGCCTCAAAGTCGACGGGCTTGCGGATGTAACTGTTGACCCCGAGCTGATAAGATTCGATTAGATCGCGCTCTTCGGTCGATGAGGTAAGCATCACAACTGGCTGCAAGCGGGTGTGTTCGTTTGCGCGAATCCGACGCAGCACCTCGATGCCGTCCAATCGAGGCAGCTTCAAATCTAGCAGGATCACCAACGGCGGCGGCTCCGGCCTCCGGTCCGCATACCGGCCGGTACGGAACAAGTACTCCAGCGCTTCCTCCCCGTCTCGCAGCACGATGATCGGATTCAGAATCCGATGGCGCCGAAAGGCGCGCAGCGTAAGCGCTACGTCATCGGGGTTGTCCTCCACCAGGAGGAGGGCTCGGCGTCTACGCTCTTCGGCGGAGAGCATGCGGGGAACCCCTTTCAAGAAAGAAACCTAGTGCCTAGGCGCCTTTCGCGCAAACTCGGCCCTTCTTAGGAGGCGGCGCGCCAAACAGGGTAGAAAACGGCTCCCTCCAAGAGGGCGTCCAGGAAGTTCCAGTTCACCAGCCCGTCGTCGCTTGCGGGCTCAAGGAGGTAGAAGGCAAGCCGCGCCAGGGGCTGATCCATAGGGATGCGCCAACTGCCGGCCGGGACCTCCTGCTCGAAGCGCTCCCAGCGGCCCTCAAGCCTGCGCTGCCGGTGCCCCTGAAAGGGCTGCTCGTCTTGTCGGTTTTCCGTGATCCGGAAGCGCTCCAACACCAAGCGAACCGGCCGCTCCAGGCGCTCCAAGCGCACGCCATGCGCCCGTAGAAGGGGCAAAATGCGCGCGGCGACCTCCGGGGGTGCATAATAGGCCGAGGGGACCCGCTCTCGGCGCGTGGGGGCGAAGGCCTGATACTCCGGCATCCAGACCGTACGCACCGAGTCCTCGAGCAGCCGATACATGGGCCTGCCCGAATACGGGTTGGTCTCCACGCTCACGGCGGCCTTTAGGATCGGGACCCGTTCCTGGGATTGGACCATCTGAAAGCGCACCCCCAGGGAGTCGCGACCCGAGCGGCCGAGCGCGACCGCCCGCCGGTCCGCCGCCCGTACCAGCTGCACGACAGCCTCGGCGCGTTCGGACAGATACGTCAGCAGCGTGCGCACAAAGGCGCGCGTTACGGCGATCCGGTCTCGAAACGGCAAGTAAGCGTAGGCCTCGCTCAGCACGGAGATCCGGTTGCGCAGCCCCACATAGTTGTTGTTAAAGCGCGGCTCATGACTAAAGGTGGCCCAGACCTCGCGCCCTTCTCGGGTCATGAAGTTGCCGTAGTAGTACGTCCGAAACCCCTCCGCTGCCATCCGGCGCGTAAGCTCCGGAAAGAGCTCCCGACGCTGCCAGCTTGAAAGCTCCGGATCCGTGTTCGGGTTAAGGGGCCCGCTATAGGTGAGGTGATAGCCGTGAACGGAGCCGTTTGTGGTGTGCAGGTCGACCACCACAGCCGGGTCATAGCGTCGCAGGATGGACACAAAGGCCCGGATTTCGGGGGATTCTAGCTTCATGTGGTCTCGGTTGAGGTCCAGCCCTTGCGCGTTGGGCCGCTGCCCCATGCCGCGCACGGGGCCATGCTGAAAGGGCCGGTTCGTGGGGCTTATGCGCTCGTTGCCGTCGGCGTTCAATAGGGGCAGCCACAGGATCACCATCCGCTCCAGCCACAAGGCGTGCTCCCCGCGGCGCAGCTCCCGCAGAATTTCCAAAATAGCCTCCTTGCCCTCCACCTCGCCTGCGTGGATGTTCCCTTGCACGTAGACCACAAGCCGGCCGCTCTGTCGGATGCTGGCGGAATCCGGGCCTACCCCCCGGGCCGCGACCACAAGCGGCAGGCGTCGACCCTCAAAGGTGGAATCCAGCCATAGTAGCTTGAGTTCCGGGCTATCCCGGCTAAGGGCCTCCAGAAACCGCACCACCTCCTCATAGCGCGAGGTGGCCTCGTAATTTGTCTGCTCCGGCACCGTGCGCAGCTCCTGCGCCTGTGCCCCTAGGGCCCAGCAGCCCAGCGCGAGGACGAAGGCCGTTTGCCTCATAGGCGGATCCTCCCGTTCGGCCCAGAAAAGAACGCAGGAACCTCCCGATTCGCACAAGGGGAACCCCTCCGATCCGCAGACGGTTCAGCTGCCAAGAACGGTCTTCCGACATGAAGCCGGCTGCCTTTTGGCTTTGGGGGCTTCTGTTGGGGTGCGCCTCCGGCTCCGGGGAGCCCAGCGGGGCTGCGGAGGTGGACCTGCCGGCGGTGCACAAGCATCCCTGGTACACGCGGGTCCATCACGCCCCCCAAGGGGGCGGGCCCTTTCGGAATCTGGATCCGCCCCTGAAACGGCCCTTCTGGCGAAGCGCAAGCTGGATCCTTCGGCGCATCTTCGCGCACCGCGCGCATCCGCCCACGCCTTTTCGAGCCCTGCGGCCGGAGGCGCTGCGCGTGCCCGACGGCACTCCGGCCCTGTTCTGGCTAGGGCACAGCACGGTGTTGGTTCGGCTTGATACGCTCTGGGTGATCACGGACCCCGTCTTCAGTCGTCGCGTAGGGCCGGTCTCCTTTGCGGGCCCTGTGCGGCAGGTTGCGCCGCCGATATCTCCGGAGGCGCTTCCGCGTGTGCACGTGGTGCTGATTTCGCACAACCACTACGACCACCTCGACAAGGCCTCGGTGCGGGAGCTGGAACGCCGCTTTCGCCCCCTTTTTCTCGTCCCCTTGGGCGTGGGCCGGCACCTGCGGGCCTGGGGCCTGCGGCGCGTATTGGAGCTCGATTGGTGGGAGTACGTCGACTACGGCCCCCTGCGGCTGCACTGCACCCCGGCTCGACACTTTTCCAACCGCTGGATCACGGACCGAAACCGGGACCTGTGGGCGAGCTGGTACCTGGAGGATCGAAGCGGGTTTCGGCTGTATTTCGGGGGCGATACGGGCTATGGATCGCACTTCCGCCAGATCGGCCAGCTTCTGGGCGCGCCGGAAGTGGCCGTGCTGCCGATCGGAGCCTATGAGCCGCGCTGGTTTATGCAAGAAATCCACGTAAACCCCGAGGAAGCCGTGCGGGCGCTCCAGGACCTGGGGGCCCGATACCTAGTGCCCGTCCACTGGGGCACCTTCGATCAGGCAGACGAGCCGCTTTTAGAGCCCCCAGAGCGGCTCCTTGCGGCGGCTCGGAACGCGGGCATACCCGAGACGCAGCTGCATCTACTGCCCGTAGGCGGGTCTGTGCTGTGGACGGCCCGCACCCCCTAACCAGAGGGCCCAGACTCCGAGGCCGGGAGCCCGAACCTGCGATGCGCCTGCACGCCTCAGCGCCGCCCCGTTCCGTTTTCCCCAATCGAGGCCTCCTCGGCGACCTGCAGCTGAGATACAGCCCGCCGCAGGTCCTCAGCCATGCGGCTTAAGTGGTGCACGCCCTGAGCCGTCTGCAGCACGCCGGCGGCCGTCTGTTGCGCCACCTGCGCGATGGCCTCTACGTTGCGCGCTATCTGCGTCGTGGTGGCCGAATGCTGCTCGGCTCCGGCGGCGATGGACTCAATGCGCGATCGCACGTGCGCCGCGATGGATTCGATCCGCTCCAGCACCCGACCAGCTGTGTCGACGAGCTTGCGACCCTGCTCGGCCTGCTCGGCGCCGCTCTGCATGGCCTCGACCGCCGCATGGGTTTCGCGCTGCACCTGCTCGATCATGGCCTCGATCTCGCGCGTGGCCTGCTGGGTGCGCTCCGCAAGTTTGCGGACCTCGTCGGCCACCACGGCGAAACCGCGCCCCTGCTCGCCGGCCCGAGCCGCCTCAATGGCGGCGTTGAGGGCCAAAAGGTTCGTCTGATCCGCGATCTCGTCGATGACGCGCACGATTTTGCCGATCTCGCGGCCCGACTGACCTAGCGCCTTTACGATCGATGCGGCCCGGTCGATGACCTCCACAAGCTCGTGGATTTCGCGTACCACCTCGTCGACCACTTGCCGCCCATGGCCGGCGGCCTCGGCCGCCTCCTGCCCGGCCTGGGCCGCCTCTCGGGCCAGACGAGCGCTGTCGACTACGGTGCGGCTTAGCTCCTCTACGGCCGCCGCCACCTCGGCCGCTTGAGTGGACTGCTCCTGGGCACCGGCGCTCATCTGCTCCGTGGAGGCCGAGATCTCCACAGCCGTTGAGGCCACAGAGTCGGCCGCCTCCCGAACTTGCTCCACAAGCCCGACCAGGCCCTGACGCATCCGCTCTATGGTCTGGCCGAGCCGATAAAGATCGCTTTTCGGGTCAAGCACGACGGGCTGCGTCAGATCTCCGGCTGCGATGGCGTTCAAGACGGCCTCCAGGGGCTGAATCTGAGCCTCTAGATAGGCCCGCTGCTGCGCGATCTCCAAACGCAAATCGGCCACCGTGGCGAAGGCGCCGATAATGCGCCCTGAAGCGTCTCGAACGCTCGCCCCCATCACGCGGGCCGGGAAGGATTCCCCTTGACGGGTGCGCAGCGTAAACTGCTGACCCGGATTGGGCGCTCCGGTGCGCAGGATCTCGCCCAACCCCAAGTCGTGCCCAAAGAGCCACTCCACCGGCCTGCCCAGCGCCTCCGCCTGAGAGGAGCCGGCAAGCTCCCAAGCGAGGTGGTTGACGAACTGCACCCGAGCCTGCGCATCGACGAGCACAAAGGGAAGCGGCACATTCTCCTGCACGCTGCGCGCCTTGGCGATCTCATCTTGCACAGCCCGGGCCATCTCCAGGAAAGCTCGGCCTAGCTGCGCAAATTCGTTTCGCCCTTCGGTCTCTAGCTCCTCTTGAATCTCCTGCTGCCGTCTGAGGTTTTCGATGGCTCTGTGCAGCCGAGCGACAGGACGTATTATGGAGTAGGCGACGTGCAACAGCAACCATAGGCCCAGCCCGATCACAGCTAGTCCTCCCCAGAGGAACATCCGCTGTGTGCCCCTGAGCTCCTTTGAGAGCCCAGTTAGCCGTTCCTCAGCTAAACGCGCCTCCTCCTCTACGAGCGCTTGCGTAAGTCGGCGTATCTCGGCTAGCCCTCCTCGGGCCTGCAGGGCGAGCGCAGATAGGCTATCCTGAGCTTCCAGTTGCGCGCGCGCCTTCTGCCGATACGCATAATAACGCCAGTCTTGGCCCTGGGCGGCTAGCGCGGCGCGCTCTTTCTCCAAAGCGGCTATGCGTTCGCGCAGGGCAATTTGGGGTCCCGCTATGTCGCGCTCGTAGCGCCCAACGTGCTCAAGGATCCGCCGCACCCGCTCCTGCTGTGTGGGGTTGTCGCCGATGAGCTCCAGCAGCTTTTGCCCTGTACGCTCTAGGCTGGCGCGGCTTTCCGCTATGGGCTTGCGATCATCGGGATGGCCGGTAATGAGGTAGCGGCGCACATTCGCCTGAAAGCCCAATACCTCCGCCCAGAACTGATCTGCCAGACGCTGGACCCTTTGGCTGTGCTCCACCCAGGTGAGGGTGTTTCCCACGCGCTGATATTGGGCGTAGACCCAGGCCAGAAAGCCCAAAAAGAATAGCGGCACAAGCCCTGCAAGGGCGATGCGGGCTTTTATAGAAAGGTTTCGCATAGCATGCTTAGCGCTTATGAGCATGGCTATAGCCCTGTGTAATGTTTTGGCTCCCCTTTGAGCGAGCAAACGGCATTCCCAAGAGGGGTTTGGGGGAAGACGCAAGCGGTAGATGGGAAAACCGAAAAAGGTCGAGAAAATAGGAAACCTCAGAGGGGAAATTTTTTCACCCTCTAGGGCGGCCTGGACGCCCCAGGCCCTCCAGCGGGCGGCGGTCCAAGGTTCCGCGCCGCATGCGCTCGAGCAGCTCGGGAACGGGCATGCCGCCTCGGATATGGCGGGTGGCCATTTGCGCGATCGCCTCCGAAGGCAGGCGCATCTGCTGCTGGGCCATACGCAGCGCCCCGGGCAGTTGGCCGAGCTCGGGGGTACGCCCGCCGGCCTCAAGCAGAGCGGCGATGAGCTCAGCGGCCTGG
Organism: Bacteroidota bacterium; assembly: GCA_025059945.1. Classification (NCBI taxonomy): domain Bacteria; kingdom Pseudomonadati; phylum Bacteroidota; species Bacteroidota bacterium. The sequence goes on along the minus strand of JANXDC010000011.1, from coordinate 10,530 downwards.
ACTGGGGGCGTGGGCATCTCGGGCAACAGGCGTACCGCAGCCGCCAGATCGCGCCAATCGGGCCTTCGCCGCAGCCGCACCCAACGGTCCATCGCCTGCGCGATCGCCTCTAGCCCCGTTCCCTGCATTTGGCTCAGCGTGATCTCCCGCATGAGTTGGCGGCGCGCCTCTCGCTCGGCCAGGCTCGGCATCCGCTCCAGCCACTGGGCCTCGCGCTGCCGAAACATCTCCTGGGTGCGGGCCACGGTGCGCTCTAGCGAACCGATCACGCGCAGCACCTGCTCTTGGGGCACCTGTTTGGCTAGCCCCTCGAGGGCCTTTTGCAGAAGCAGCTCCCCCGGAGCCCCTTGCCGCTCCAAGGCGAGGCTGGTCTCGATGAGCTCCTCCAACGGCGCCGCCGACCAGCCCTGAGCCGTAGCGCGCGTCCAAAGCGAGACAACGAGCTCCGGATCGAGCCCGGCGGCCCGGGCGGGCTCCCGCCAGCGTTCTGGGCCCGTCTGCGCCCCAGAGCGCGGGATCCCCAATAGCAGGCTCAGCACGATACTCAGCCAAACCCTCATGGCCTATACTCCCACCACCCACAGGCGGGCGTTTTCCCCTCCGAAGCCATCGGGAATGCGCTCAATGTCCTCCGGGAGGGGGAGCCAACGGTAGCGCGGATCTCCCTCGCAGCGCACCTTAAAAGCATACGCGCCCGGGGAAAGGGGCAGGCAGATGCGCCACCAACCCGAGCGATCCGGCTCAAGAGGATGGGCGTTGGGCTGCCAGCCGTTGAAATCCCCGACCAGGTACAGCCGGCCAGGCCCCTTGTAGTAGACCTCCACGCAGACCCCTTGGGCTGTTCTGCTGTAGCGAATCGCGCCCGTGGGCGTAGGGCTCCACAGAAGGCCCGAGGCCCGAAGGCCCACCCCCAGCAGAGCGTCGGTGCGCTGCGCCCGGTGACCTTGATAGCGGGAAGCCCCCAGCTGCAACGAAAGCTGCCAGCCGGAGCTCAAGGGGCGAGCCAGCTCCACTTGCGCGCCGCTCCAACGCTCCACCTCCCGGGTGGGCGCTAACAGCAGGCGTCGGCCCCAGCGGCGAACCTGAGGCACCGAAACAGGCCAACGCTGATGCTCCAAGGCGAGCCGGATCGCGGCCAGCTTTGGGCTTGCGGCCAAGGTGAGCTCCACAAGGGTTGCGGGCTCGGTTTGCTGCGCGCCCCAGCCGTGCCAGCCCGCCGACAGGCCCAAACGCGGATGGGGCTGAACGAGCAACCGGATCCCGTAGCGCAACGCCGTCTGGGGCGCGGCCACCGTAGGCAGGTATCCCCAGCCAGCGCTGCCCTCTAGCCCCCAATTCCAGGCCGGCGTCCAAAGAAGCCCGACCTCCAAGGCGCTAAAATGCCGAAAGGCGGGCGCGTTCGTCCAGTTTTGGCTGGCCGAGGCCCAGGCTCCCAGCTGCGCGCTTACGCTATAGCGCAACTCCGCAAAGGCCCGCAGGGCCCACTCCCGGTAAGACGGACGCCAAAGCCCCACAAGCTCCGATCCGGCCCGCAACTGCCCCCGCCGAAACGGCCGCAGGCCGGCTAACCCCAGCCGGGATGCCCCGGCCGCGGCACGCTGTGGATCCCACTGGGGCACCCCATAGGCGAGCAGAAAGCGGTTGCTGGCGTAGCCGGCCCAGAACTCGGCGCTCGCCTCCAGACGATACTGCGCCTGCGCCATCCGCGCAAGGCCCAACACGCCACAGGCCAGGATCCAGGCCCTAAAGCACCAAGAGGGCATTGCGCCTGCCAAATCCGTCCTCGACAAAAGCCGGGGCCGCCGGATCGGGCATCCAGCGTTCGCCGTCGACCACGATCATGTACTCGTAGCGCCCCGGAGGCAGCAGGATCTCCCCTGTCCAGATCCCGTCCCCATCGGGGTCCTCTAAGAGCCAAGCTTCCGTTGACCAGTTGTTGAACGTGCCGGCCACGGCCACGCGCTCAGCCGGCCCCACAGGCACAGCCAGCCGGACCCGGTGCAGCACTTCAGGCCGGGCTTCGGGGCGCTCCGCAGACCTCCATGGCCAGAAGGCGCCAACGAACAACGCAAGCCCTATAGCCAAGATGCCGGCCGCAGCCCAGGCCGGGCGCCACAAAACGGGCCTGGGAAGCCACGCCTCCTCCCACCATCGGCGCAGACGCGCCCCGATCCCCTCGGGAGAGGCTTTGGGGGACTTAAGGGGGAGCCGAGCCATGACGCGTTCGGTGAAGTCGGCCGGCGCCTGAGGGCGCTCGCGCAGGATGCGGTGCGCCCATAGGGCGCTTCGGAACCGAGCCCGCAGCCGAGCGTCGCGAGCTAGCTCCGCAAACAGCGTCGCCTCCTCGGCTTCGGAGAGCATCCCCTCCAGGAGGGCGCAAATGCGATCTTCTCGCATCAGGTCCACCTGCGCAGCATGCGTTGCAATTTCTGACGCGCCCGAAAAACGCGCACCTTGAGCACCTCAGGGGCGACCGCAAGGCGGGCGGCCATCTCTTCGTAGCTGAGCTCTTCGCTGTAGCGCATGAGAAAGGGAATCGCATAGGCCTCAGGCAGCCGGGCCAAAGCCCGCTGCAGGGCCCGGCGAAACTCGGCCCGTTCCAGTTCCCGATCCGGATCTGCACGCTCAGAGGCGACCTCTAGGGCCACCTCCAAAGACTCGGTCGCGCGCAGGCGGCGCCGGCGAAGGTAATCCCGGCCCAGGTTGAGGGCGATCCGGTAAAGCCACGTGGCGAAACTGGACTGAAAGCGAAAGCGCCCGATCCCCTCATAGGCTCGCACAAAGGCCTCTTGGGCCAGATCTTGGGCTGTTTCGAGGTCGGGCGCGAACTGCAGGGCCACGTGAAAGACCATGTCCTTATAGCGGTCGACCAGGAGGCGATAGGCCTCCCGGTCGCCGTCCTGCACCCGCCGAATGATCCCGTATTCCTCTGCCCCCGTCATAGCACGCTAGCCCCTCTAGCGACCCCGGCCGCCTGTCCCGAATCCAGTGGCCTTGGCGCGTACCGGACGGATGACAGGGGAAAACAGGAACTCACGAATCGAACCCGTAGCGGGGTCGCGCACAGCCACAAAGGAGCGCGAGATATCGAATTCGATCGTGATCTGGATCGTCTGGCCCTGCTGAACAACCAGCGGAGGATGGAACAGCACGAGCAACCGACCATTTGTACCGGGCACCCGCAGGCTGAACTTGCGGCCGTCTTTGAGCGTGATCTCCCCTTGATCGACCGTGAGCTCCAGGGCGCGAATCGTATCCGGCCGAATCTGGGCCTGCCCTAGCAGTACACCCAGCTCGTTTTTGATGTCCAGCAGGTTTATGGGCTTGCTAGAGCTCAGCACGGTCGTGCCCCGCTGCTGGCGGCCGTAGACCTTGACCTCCCGCACAACGATCGCGGCCGCAGCGATAGAATCATACGGGAAGCGCCCGAACCGGGGACCGCGGCGGCCGTCGTCGTGCGCTACTGTTGGCCCCGTGTCCTGCACGGAAAGCGAGGGCAACTGACCGGTCTGCTGCTCGGTGGTCAAGTACACCTCCAAGGCAGAGCCCGACTGCTCCTGCGAGAGCCAATCGCATCCCCCCATCCACAGGGCCAGGGCACCTAGGAGCAAGGCAACGCGTCTCATATGCGGCCTCCCTTCTTCGCTTGTGCAAGCCACCTTATTAGACGCGGCACGCGCGAGGCCGGTAACCAGCAGGCCCCGAATCCGCGACAAGATCCGGGGCCCGTTGCGCGACGCGACTCTGGGTTTGGGTCAGAGGAGCTCAAAACTCACCTGCACCTGGGCGCGAATCAACAGTTCACCCGGCGCAAACGAGTCCCCGGAGCCCTGCGCTAGGGCCGTGGCCCGGGCAAGCCCCAGGGGAACGGGCTCCGGCAGCTGCAGTCCGGTCTCCACGACCTGCCAGACCCCGCGGATCGAGACGCCCAGGGTGCGCGCCACCAACTCAGCGCGCCGGCGGGCGTCCTCTACGGCCCTGCGCAGGGCCTCATCGCGCACGGCGCGGTTTTCGTCCAAAAACACGTACTGCACCTGCTCCAGGCGGTTGGCTCCGGAGCCCAAGATCGCGCGCAGCAGCGATCCTAGCTCCTCGGGCCGGCGCCAAAGCAGGACAATCAGCCGTCGGGCCTCGTAGCCCCGAAGCTCGGCGCGCCCGGATCGGGGGTTGTACTCCTCTACGGGGCTGACCGTGGCGCTGCGCACCTGGAGGTCGCGCTCCTCAGCCCCCATGCGGCGTACGGCCTGCAAGGTCGCGGCCGCCGCCTGTTCGTTTTGCTGATAAGCCTCCGTCGGCGTGGCGGCCCGATGCACCACGGCCCACTGCACCCATACGGCATCCGGCGCCACGCGCACTTCGGCCTGGCCGCTAACCGTGATGAGCCGCACCGACGGCTGCGCCCAGGCCGCAGCGCCCAGCAAAAGCCCTAAAAGGCCCACCAAAACCCGCATATTCGCCTCACCGGGTTTATACCTAGTAGGACGAGATAAAGGCAAGCCGTATGCCAAGAGGAGGGCTATGGGAAGAGCCGGCCCATCATGCGCGGAAACGGGATAGTCTCCCGCACATGCCGCAGGCCGCAGATCCAGGCCAGTGTGCGCTCCAGTCCCAATCCGAATCCCGCATGCGGCACCGAGCCGTATCGACGCAGATCCAGATACCACGCGTAGGCCTCCAGGGGCAGGCGGTGCTCTCGGATACGCTCGATGAGATGATCCAAAACGTCCTCGCGCTGGCCGCCGCCAATGATTTCGCCATAGCCCTCTGGGGCGAGCATGTCCATGCCCAAGGCCAGACGTTTGTCTTCGGGATCTCGCTTCATGTAAAAGGCCTTCACGGCGGCCGGGTAGCGGTGCACCAGCACGGGCCGATCGAAGTGCCGCGACAGCAGCGTCTCATCGGAGCCGCCAAAATCCTCCCCCCAGCGGAAGTTGCGGGCCGATTCCCGCCAGAGCGGGATGTTCTTGAGCTCCTCTTCGATCTCCGAGAGCCGATGCGCGATCTCAGCCAACCGGTGCTCGCTCTCCCCGCGCCGCAAGGGCGCCGAGCCCTCCTGTTCGGCCCTCAGGGTTTCGGCCTCGGCCTCGAGGGCGGCCCGCTCGGAAAGCAGCGCCTCTTGATCGGCCTCTAGCAGGCGTTGCGTCTCGGGGCTGCGCAATAGCTCCACGGCCTCCGTGTACGTGATGCGGGGGAAAGGCCTGCGGACGCGCTCCAGAACCTCCGGATTGCGGCCCAGAAGCGAAAGCTCAAAGCGCCGGTTCCGGAGCACGTCCTGTACGATTCGCTCCACGAGCGCCTCGGCCAGATCCATGGCCATGTCCAGGTCGAAGAAGGCCATCTCAGGCTCGACCATCCAGAATTCGGCCAAGTGCCGGCGCGTTTTGGACTTCTCGGCCCGAAACGTGGGCCCGAACGTGTAGACCCGGCCGAAGGCCATGGCCATGGCCTCGGCGTAGAGCTGACCGGACTGCGACAAGTAGGCGGGCTGACCGAAAAAGTCCGTCTCGAAAAGCGTCGTGGTGCCTTCTACGGCGTTGCCCGTAAAGATGGGGGCGTCGAGCTTGAGAAAACCCTGCTCTTCGAAAAACGCGTGGATGCTGCTTGTTACCTGATGCCGGATGCGCATAATGGCCCACTGCCGACGCGAGCGCAACCATAGATGCCGCCGGTCCAGCAGGAAATCCACCCCGTGCGGCTTAGGGGTGATCGGGTAGCCTTCGGCTAGGTGCAGAATGCGCAGCTCGCGCACGCCCAGCTCGTAGCCGCCGATCTGGCGCTCGTCGCGGCGCACCAAGCCTCGGACCCACAGGGCGCTCTCCTGCGTTACGCGCTCAGCTTGAGCCCAAAGCTCCGGATCCACCTCCGGTTCATGGACGACACACTGGCAGAAACCGGATCCGTCGCGCACGATGAGGAACTGAACCCGTTTGCTGGAGCGCTTGTGCGCCAGCCAGCCCTTGAGCACGACCTCGCGCCCCTCGAAGTCCTTGAGCTGCTCGATGCGGGTCTCGACGGCCATCGCGTTCTGGTCTAGAGGGGGGCTTTTAGGAGCCGGAGGCCAAGGCGGCCGTAAGGCGCGCTACGTGCTGCTCGGCTTCGGAGGCTTGCGGGGTTTTGGGAAACTCCTTTTGCACCCGCTCATAGGCGCGGAGCGCCGCCCGCAAATCGCCGGCTTGCTCCAGACAGCGCGCAGCCCCAAAAAGATAGTCGGGTGTAAGGAGCTCGCTTTTGTACTGCGAGGCGGCCTTCAGATACAAGGAGGCGGCGCGCCGATACTGCCCCGCGTTCTCGTAAGCAGCCGCTTCGCCAGCGCGCGCAGCAGCCGCTAGCAGGGTGCCGTTATTTGGATAGCGGGCAAAGTACTGCCGGGCCTTCTCGTACTGGCCTAGCTCATAGTACGCCGAGGCCGCATAATATGCCGCTAGCTTGCCCGTCTGGGTCCAACGATAGCGATCGGCGATCTGGGCTAGGCCCGGAATACGCTGCGTTGTATCCCCCTCTAGGGCCTTCTGGTATTGGCCCGACTCAAACCAGAGCACCACGCGCCCCAGCGCCTCGTTGGCTTGCTGGTCCTGATGGTTCAGGTAGGCGATCGCGCCTGCGACTGCAAGCGCAAGCCCGAGCACGGCTCCGGCTAGGCTCAGAACGAGCCTGCGCCGGGCGTGATAGAAGGCGCTCCAGCAGGCATAGAGCTCTACGAGCCGATCCCGGCGGACCTCCTCCTTGGAGACTTTCTTTGCGCGCTTGGGGGCCATACCGAAAGTCCGTCGCTTCCGAAAGGGACGCGCAAAACTACAACGCGCCCTCGAGGATGCGCAACTTAAGAGCGCGGACCAAAGAGCAGCGTGCCCAGCCGGATCATGGTGGCGCCCTCGCGGACGGCCACCTCGAAGTCGTGGCTCATGCCCATGGAGAGCTCCCGCAGCGATACGTTCGGACCGAAGGCGTTTGCGTAACGCTCCCGAAGCTCCCGAAGCAGGGCGAACTGCGGGGCCACGGCCTCGGGCGGCTCCAGATAGGCGGCCACGGTCATGAGCCCTTCGACGCGCAGATGCGCCAGTTCGGAGACGACCTCCAACAGCCGGGGCAGCATCTCGGGCCTGACCCCGTACTTGCTCGGCTCCCCGGATACGTTCACCTCCACCAGGCAAGGCACGATCAGGTTTGCGGCGGCGGCTCGCTTTTCGATCTCCTGAGCCAGGGCCTCGGAGTCGAGGCTGTGCACCAAGACCACGCGGCCCAGGAGGTACTTGACCTTGTTGCGCTGCAGATGCCCCACCAGGTGCCAGCGGACCGGCGCGCGCACGACGGCCTGCTTGGCCAGGAGCTCCTGGACGCGGTTTTCACCGATCTCCTCTAGCCCGGCCGCGTAGGCGGCCTCGATCAGCTCGGGCCCATGCCCCTTGGTGACGCCGATGATGCGCACCTCCTCCGCGGAACGCCCCGCTAGCAGGCAGGCGCGCTCAATGCGCTCCCGAACCTTCAAGAGGCGCTCTTGAATCGCACAGGCAAGCTCGATCATGGCCTAACGCTTTATCCACAGCCGGCTTGCTCGGCGGGAGCCGGCCTGCAGGACCCAGACGTAAGCCCCGGCGGGCAGGTCCAAGAGGCTCACCGCTAACGTGTGCGGCCCCTCGGGGCGCCAGCCCAGGTTCCAGGTGCGTACGAGCCGACCCGTGGGGTCGTAAAGCAAAAGCCGCACTTCGGCCGGCTCGGCAAGCCGGTACAAGAGGGCAAGCCGCTCCGAGGCCGGATGCGGATAGAGGGCCTCGAGCGCAAACCGAAACGGGCTTTCGGAGCCGGCCTCAAGCGCAACCTGCGCTTCCTTGAGCACCCCCTCGCCGTCGTCCCAGATCAGCTCCACCGGGGCGCCGCGGACGAGGACCTGATACGCTTGCTCGGCGCGCTCGTTCCAGACGACAAACGCCGTGTCCCCAAGCGCGGTCCGGATGCGCACGCGCACGGGCATCCGGAAAACGCGCGGCTCGGTCTGCTGCGCGTTCTCCTGGCGCACCATCCAGCGCACAAGGTAGCGCAGCCCGCCAGCGGGCTCGGCCCTCCAGCTGATCGCGTAACGCGGATAGCCCGCGCCGTAGATCCACTGGGAGAAGAAAAACCCCAGGTCCTGTCCCGTTACGGCCTCGCAGACGCGGCGGAAGTCCTCCGTGCGCGCCACCCGGTAGGCCAGCTCGGGATCGGCCGTGTAAGCGCGCAGGATGCGGAAAAAAAGACTATCGCCCACCATGCGGCGCAGCATATGCAGCACCACGGCCCCCTTGGCGTAGGAGCGATTGGGGTCGAAGATCTCCTGGATCGCGTACGGGTTGCGCACATAGACGCTTCCCACGGCGCGGCGGGCCCGATCCATGCGGCTAGCCATGAAAGCCCGATAGGCCTCCGGTCCGTAGGCGGCCTCCTGCCAAAGGGCCTCCGCATAGGTGGCAAAGCCCTCATGCAGCCAGATGTCCGACCAGGAGGCGCAGGTGATCTGATCGCCGAACCACTGATGGGCCAGCTCGTGCGCGATGAGGCCCTCCGAAAAGTTCCCCATCGAGGAGAGGGTCTGATGCTCCATGCCGCCGGACCAGGTGAACTGGGCGTGCCCGTATTTTTCCCGGCGAAACGGATACGGGCCGAAGCGGGCCTCAAAGAGGCGCAGCATATCGAGCGTACGCCGCAGGTTCTCTCGGTAAGCGGCCAGCCGGCCTCGGTACAGGTAATGCACCACGGGCATGGAGTCCCGGGGCCCGAACCGGTACCAGTCGAGCTGCTCTTCGTAGTCGGCTATGGCCAGCGAGATCAGGTAATGCGCGATCGGGTAGCGGGTGCGCCAGTGAAAGGTCCAGGTGCCGTCCTCGTGCGTCTCGACGGAGACGAGCAGGCCGTTTGAGGCCACCTTGAAGGGCCGCTCGCAGCGCACGATCACGTCGGCCGAGTCCGGTTTCTGCGTAAGCGCGTTCGCGCAGGGAAACCAGTCTGAGGCCCCGAAGGGCTGACTGAGGGTCCAGAGCACGGGCTGTCCGTCCACCTGCGTGGCCACGTAGCTGCCCAAGCCGCTTGCCGTGGGCCGGCCCCGGTAGTAAACGGTAAAGCGCAGAAGCGAGCCCGTCGGGGCCGGCTCCCCGAGCCAAAGCTCAAGATGCCGATCTCGGCGGCGCACCGAAACGGGCCCCCAGGCGCTACGGGCCGAATCCACCGCTAGCGCGCCGGCCAGCTCCAGCGTCAGGCGCCGCATCGGACCCCGCAGGATGCGCACCTGAACGGTCGCGGCGCCCTCTAGATAGCCCTGCTCCCGCATCCGAATGCGCAGCCGAAGGCCGTAGTAGACGACGCGAAAGGAATCCGGCTCCTCTGCCGCACGTCCCCACATCGCAAGGCCTAGCTGGCGGGCCGCCGCGCAACCGGCTTCCGACGCATGAGGGGCAGGCTGCGCAAGCAAAGCCAAGGCCCAAAAGAGCCCCACCGTCGCGCCTAAAAGGGTTCTTACAAACAGCCGGTTCATGCTCCAAGCGGACAGGGATGAGCCCCCAAGAGCCCAAGGCTTTTCGTGTGAACACCGCAGGCGCTCTAAAGCGGCTCTTCTTTTAGGATCTGCGCTCCGATCTGCCGGAGCGTCTCCCGCACCTTGTGCTCAAGGGTCATCTGCTTAATCCCGTTTTGGCTTTGAGCCTCCATGTGGATCTGCAGGGTGATCTCGGCACCGTCTAGGCGCAGGGGCCTTATCACGCCGCTAACGAAGTCGGAGAGTCTGTCCCAAGGGACGACGACTTCCAGCCTGTACTCGCGAATTACTGGTGTGCTGGGGCCAGGCCTAGGGGAGCCATCTTCTTGAGTGCCCTGCGTTGGACGCTCCAGGGTGGTGGTTCCCCCTCCCGTTCCTGATGGCGGTTCAGGCGGGAGTTCCGGCTCACGCACGACGATCGCACCTGCTCCGAGCTGTGATAAGACGTTCTCTCCGAAGAAGGTGCGGTCACCGATCCGTACTCCAAAGACCTTCTCCCGCACGCCCTGCGCAATGGCGTGGAGCAGCACCTGCTTGCTCTCCAACATGGGCAGGTTCGAATACCGTAGAAACGCCTCGTAGAGCTCATCCACGGCTTTCTCCGGTTCGGTCCCCATCGCCTTTTCCAGAATGTACCGGGGCGAGATCTTGTTGAGCAGTAAGTCTTCGCTCCGCAAGTATTCGCGCACCCGATGAGAGAGCGACCGCTTCATCCCGACTGTGGGCAAGCCAAGGTCGAGCCATTGGACCCCTTGCTCACCGGCTTTAGCCAGGTGACGATAGGCACTCATCAGGCGATGGGCGATGCCGCCTTCTGTCTCCTTGAACTTGTTCTCCACTGCTTTTCGGTTCTCTTCTGAGAGCTGACGCCACAAGGCTTTGTCCTCGTGGATCGCGCGGTAGGCCAGAAGGCGCTTGACGTGTTGTCGAGTCGCAGCAAGTTCGCCCTCATCGGCCGCCAGCACCAGTACGGTGTTGCGATAGGTGCGGAATGTCTGCCCGCACTTTTCCAGAATCTCCCGGACAAC